>DATBNJ010000027.1:0-16462 GCA_036554385.1 Marinagarivorans sp.
AATTATTTGGGTCGCATGGGTTGGTCGATGCCCGATGAGAGCGAAAAATTCAGCCTGCAAACCATGCTGGATAATTTTGATATTCAACGGGTTTCGCTCGGTGGGCCTATATTTGATTTGGAAAAACTCAATTGGCTTAACGGGCTATGGATTCGCGAAGATCTCGACACCCAGGCCTTGGCCGATCGGCTGCAAAGCTGGGCGCTTAATCGTGAAAACTTAGAAGCGGTAATCCCGCATATTAAACAGCGCATGAATACCCTGAGTGACTTTATGCCGCTGGTTGGCTTTATGCTGGCGGGCAAGTTGCCGTTAACAAGCGAAAGCTTCGATGCATTAAAGCTCGAGCGAGAAGACCAACTTAAAGTTCTGCAGTTTAGCCTGTGGCAGCTAGAGGCGCTGGGGGTTTGGGAACGCGACGCGATTTTCGCCACCTTAAAAGTGCTGGCCGATGCCATGGGCATAAAAATGAAAGACTTTGTCGCGCCCATTTTTGTCGCAGTCAGTGGCACCACCACGTCCTTTTCGGTCACAGATGCTATGGCGCTGCTCGGCTCGGATATGACGCGCGCGCGCTTGCGCCACGCTATTGATGCGCTTGGTGGTGTCGGCAAAAAGGTCGCCAAGCGCTTTGATAAAGACTATCAAAGCTTGCTACGCGTTTAATTGTGAACTGCCGCTTTACCTTGTAGTGCGAACTCAGTAGAGTGTCGACATTGTCTTGTCGGGGTGCGCTATTGCGCTGAGAGCAAACCCGTCGACCTGATCCGGTTAATACCGGCGTAGGGAACGAGATCACTTCTTTCGCACTTCGTGCGCCTTGTTTGTGCTACGCCCCTCGCGACTTTTGTTCGGATCACCTTCGATTGTTAATGTTCTGGAGTTGCCGTGAGCAAGCCTTGCCCCGTTGTATTAACCATTGCCGGTAGCGATTCAAGCGCTGGCGCGGGCTTGCAGGCGGATATCAAAACCTGCGGAGCCATGGGGGCTTTTGCGTGCTCGGTGGTTACTGCTGTTACCGCTCAGTCGCCGAGCCAAATGGCAGGTGTTTACGCCTTGCCGGCAAAACTGGTCAGCGACCAAATAAACGCCGTAGCGCGCGACTTTGATATCGCGGTAGTGAAGCTCGGCATGCTGGGCAATTTGGCCATCGCCGAGGTGGTTGCTGAATTTATAGCACGCACCGGCTTGCCGGCAGTGATCGACCCAGTGTTTAAAGCCAGCGTGGGCGGCGACTTGTGCAGTAGCCCAGACGGCCCGACCGCCGTGCGAGCATTTTACCGTGCGCAATTGGCGCCTTTGGCTACCGTTTTTACGCCTAACCTCGATGAGGCCGCGGCGCTACTGGACAGTGAGCCGGCCAGTGACCACAGCGCGTATGAGCAACAAGCCCTAGCCTTGTTAGGCTTGGGCTCGAGTGCCGTTTTACTCAAAGGGGGGCACAGCCTCGACGAGCGCTTGTGCACGGATTACCTAGCCTATTGTGATAGCGATGCGGGGGCTGCAAGCGTACGTGCATTTTCCGCCGCGCGCATTAACACCCCGCACGGCCACGGCTCGGGTTGCACCTTAGCGAGTGCCATTGCCGCCGGTTTGGCGCAAGGTCTCACGATTGTGCAGGCGACTGCCGCGGCAAAAAACTATGTTCAAAACTCTTTAATCAACGCTGCTCGACTGGCGTTAGTGCCATCTAACGGGCCTTTACATCACTTTGCCAGCTTTTGGTAATGGGCGTTATATCGGCAGATGGCAAACACATTCTCGTAAACAATACAGGTGAATTATGAGCGATACCGTAACGGAATTTTTAAGCGAAACGGCAAAGGTTGATGAGGCGTCGATACAGCCTTTTCCCAATTCAAGAAAGATTCATGTGGAAGGCTCAACGCCCGATATCCGCGTGCCAATGCGCGAGATTAGCTTGTCCGATACGGTCACTGACAAAGGCCGAGAAAGCAACCCCGCGGTGCGGGTTTACGATACCTCGGGCCCTTACACGGACCCGAGTGTTGCGGTTGATGTGCGCAAAGGTGTGCCCGATATTCGCAGCCAGTGGATCGAAGCTCGCGGCGATTCAGAAGTTCTCCAGCAGTACACCTCGCAGTTTACCAACGAGCGCTTAGGCGACCCCGAGTTGGCAAAATTGCGCTTTGACCTAAAGCACCGCCCACGCCGCGCAAAAACGGGCAAAAATGTGACTCAGCTACACTATGCTCGGCAGGGCATTATCACCCCCGAAATGGAGTACATCGCCATTCGCGAAAACATGGCGAGGGCGCAAGCTGCCGAACAAGGGCTGTTGCAATCGCAACACAAAGGGGAAAGTTTTGGTGCCAGCATTCCCGACGAAATCACACCCGAATTTGTTCGCTCGGAAGTGGCCCGCGGGCGCGCCGTAATTCCGTTGAATATCAACCACCCCGAAGTGGAGCCGATGATTATTGGCCGCAACTTCCTGGTGAAAATTAACGGCAATATCGGTAACTCGGCGTTGGGCTCATCCATCGAGGAAGAAGTTGAGAAGCTGACCTGGGGTACGCGCTGGGGCGCCGACACCATTATGGATTTGTCCACCGGTAAAAACATTCACGAAACCCGCGAGTGGATTGTGCGCAACTCCCACGTGCCCATCGGCACCGTGCCCATTTACCAAGCACTGGAAAAAGTTAACGGCGTGGCGGAAGATCTCACCTGGGAAATTTACCGCGACACCTTGATCGAGCAGTGCGAGCAGGGCGTCGACTACTTTACGATTCACGCCGGCGTGCTCTTGCGCTACGTGCCGTTAACGGCCAAACGCGTTACCGGCATCGTCTCGCGCGGTGGCTCGATTATGGCCAAATGGTGTCTGGCGCATCACAAAGAAAGTTTCCTCTACACCCATTTTGAGGAAATCTGCGAAATCATGAAGCAATACGATGTGACTTTCTCGCTGGGTGACGGTTTGCGGCCAGGCTCGGTAGCCGATGCCAACGACGAGGCGCAGTTTAGCGAGCTAGAAACCCTCGGCGAGCTCACTAAAATTGCCTGGAAGCACGATGTTCAGTGCTTTATTGAAGGCCCCGGTCACGTGCCCATGCACATGATCAAAGAAAACATGGACAAGCAAATTGAGGCTTGCCACGAGGCGCCATTCTATACCTTGGGGCCCTTAACCACCGATATCGCACCGGGTTACGACCACATTACCTCGGGTATTGGCGCCGCCATGATCGGCTGGTATGGCTGTGCCATGCTGTGTTACGTAACACCCAAAGAGCACCTGGGCTTGCCCAACAAAGATGACGTTAAAGTTGGGATTATCACTTATAAGCTAGCAGCGCATGCCGCTGATCTGGCCAAGGGCCATCCCGGTGCGCAACTGCGCGACGACGCTTTGTCAAAGGCGCGCTTTGAATTCCGTTGGGAAGATCAGTTTAACCTCGGTCTCGACCCCGACACCGCCAGAGCCTACCACGATGAAACGCTGCCCAAAGAATCCGCTAAGGTGGCGCATTTTTGCTCTATGTGTGGCCCCAAGTTCTGCTCGATGAAAATTTCGCAAGAGGTGCGTGACTATGCCGCAGAGCACGGTACGGATATCAGCGAAATTAGTACCGACGAGGTCGTGCGCATGGTGGATGTCGAAGCCGAAATGCAGGCAAAAGCCAAAGAGTTTCGCGAAGCCGGCAGCGAAATTTACAGCAAGGTATAGGCATGGCGGATAGACAGGGTAGTGGGGCTAGCGCATTGACCTCGGCGCAGTTTTCAAACGCCGATGTTGAGGTCATTAGCCGCAAGCCGGCTTTTAAAGGCTTTTTTGAGCTCACGGTTAAGCGCCTGCGCCACCGGCTGTTTAATGGGGGTTGGAGTGGTGAGATCGAGCGCGAGGTTTTTACCAAAACCGAGGCCGCGGCCGCGGTACTGTACGATCCCAAACGCGACCTTATTGCCCTAGTCGATCAGTTTCGCGCTGGCGCCTTGGAGTCTGAGTTTGGGCCTTGGTGTCTCGAGGTGGTTGCCGGCATGTTGGAGCCAGGCGAACAGCCAGAGCAGCTGATCCGGCGAGAAATCGCCGAGGAGGCCGCCTTGGTACCCGACAAGCTCCATAAAATTACCGCCTACTATTCAACCCCCGGCGCCTGCAACGAAAAAATCCACTTGTATTGCGCCGAGTGTGACCTTAGCGAAGCTGGCGGGGTGCATGGCCTCGATAGCGAAAATGAAGATATCTTGCTGAGTGTGTTTGACGCCAGCCTAGTGTTGGATGCTATGCTCGATAGTAGAATGAACAACGCGGCAACATTGATTGGCCTGCAATGGCTGGCCATGAACCGCGAGCGCCTAATGGCCGAACAGCTGGGCTAACGCGTTCACACTCTGAAACGCCAGCTGCGGTGCTTAGCGAATCTGCAATACTCGCGTTTTGGGCGGGGCATTAGCTATTTACTCGTGCGGCGTGTCGTTTAGGGTCGGTTTTTTCGGTAATCTGTCGTCAAACTTATTGGGGGTGATATGCGTCTTTTACGGATCAGTATGCTGTCGTCGTTGCCGAGCCCGCAAGGTATGCGCAATGGTCGCCCTTAATTACGCAGAACTCAAAGAGTGTGTGGTCAATCTCAAACGCCACCACACGCAATGTGAGCTCAACTTTCATTTGTGCATGAGCTTAATTCCAGGCTGTCGCGACGGGGTGACCCAGTGGCAGTTTGAGCTCCCCTCCAGTGCCGCCGTGCTGGTCACAATTCGTTTGCTCGATCTCGCGCCTTACACCACGACACTCGAGATTACACAGGCATCGGGTTCAGATGACTATATCTCGCGCCCCAAAATGCGCATTCGGCTATACCACGACGTCGAAATGGCAGAAGTTGTCGCGTGGGACAACCACCGGCACTGGTATCCTGTGTATAGTTACCCTAATCGCAAGATGTACCAACGCGATGAAAAGCTCGCCTTGAACCGTTTTTTGGGCGAGTGGTTGGTACATTGTCGCAAACTGGGTCTTTCCCCCGTGGGATTTGTGAATCCTCTCCCATAAATCTCATCGTTGCCATCGATTTAGGGACAGCACTCGGGCAGACTTAACACTGTTGTAATAGATTTAGATTAGGTGAATCAAGTCATGGACTTTGGTGCAAACGTGGCCCGACTTCCTGAACGCCCGTTGCGGGTGCTACAAATAACCGACAGTCACTTAGGCAGTGATAGCGACGAGACTTTGCTGGGCATTAACACCGAGCAGAGCCTTCGCGACGTGCTGGACGCCATTACCGCCAACCACAGCCACGAGCCACCCTTTGACTTAGTGGTTTCCACCGGTGACATATCTAACGATGGTAAACGGCCGTCGTACCAGCGTTTTGTGACGATTGTTCGCGAGTATTTGCCGGGCATTCCGCTGGCGTGGCTCGACGGCAACCACGACGATCCCGAAGGCATGCGCGTTCAAGGTGTGCCTCAACCGCTAAGCCATATTGTTGGCATCGGCGACTGGCGCATTATTTTGCTGAGCTCTCGCGTACCCTTTGAAGAGCGCGGCGAGCTGCCAGAGTCGGAGCTGCATCGCCTAGAGAAACTGCTCGCGATTCGCCCCGAATCCCCCACAATCGTTATGATGCACCACCAGCCAGTGCCGATCGGCTCGGCGTGGATAGACCAGTACAAGGTGGCCAACTCCGATCGCTTTTTTAATATTATCGATAAGCACCCCAATGTAAAAGGCGTTGTGTGGGGGCATGTGCATCAAGAGTTTTACATGCGCCGAGGCGAGTTGGAGTTATTTGCCACGCCCTCGACTTGTGTGCAGTTTAAGCCGCGCAACGACGACTTCGCCGTCGACCTAATAATGCCAGGCTACCGCGTATTTGAGCTGTACGACGATGGCAAAATCAACACCTTTATCAACCGTGTCGAAGGTTTTTGCTACGTGGTTGATTTAACGTCTAACGGCTATTAACGGCCCCGCACCCGCGTGAGTTTTGGCGTTCACGCTGCTTTTGCACGCTGCGGCGCTTTAAGCTGGCCAGCCAATCACCCAATGAATCGCCTTAACGACCCTTTAGCCCGCGATACCATTACCCGCTGGGCCTGTCGAGTGAGTTGATCAGGTTTATGCAATGCCGACAATTTTATACCTTCACGGCTTTCTCAGTTCGCCTCGCTCTGCTAAGGCGCAAATGACCGAGCGCTGGTTGCAGCGCGCGCATCCGAGTTGGCGATATGAATGCCCCCAGCTATCGTCGTACCCGTCGATTGCCAAGCAATCGTTGATCGACTTTTATCAAAAGAGTGAAGACTTGCCCTACATTATTGGCAGCTCACTCGGCGGCTTTTGGGCGTCTTGGTGCGTCGAGCGCTTTGGTGGCAAGGCGGTGCTCGTCAACCCCGCAGTCGCACCACACACCCGCTTTCAACACTTTTTAAATCAACCGTTAAAAAGCTACTATTCAGACGACGTGTATAAGCTTACCGAGCGGGATTTAACAATCCTTAAAGCCTGTGATACAGCAAGCCACCAAGACCCTAGCGCCTACCACGTTATGCTGCAAACCGGTGATGAAACTCTCGACTACACCATGGCGCTGGAGCGCTACCAAGCATCGAGCATTAGCCTGGAGGAGGGCGGCAACCATAGTTTTGAAGGCTTTGAGAATCACTTCGAGCAAATCTTCCGGTTTTTTACCGGTCAGTCCGAGTAAGGGCACAATTCGTCATATTGTTGCCTGCTCGGCGTTTAATCGGTGGTATTTGAACCCTCCTGAACGATATAATCGCGTCCTTTTCGTGCCCATGAATACGCGAGGTTTGTGCGTTTGCGTTTACTGTTGAGTTTAGGAGTGTGTCGTGACCAATGCTGAAGAAGCTAGCCTCGCGGTCGAGGAAAAAGCAGAAGGTGTGGCGATCGAGGCAAAAACTCGCTCACCCGCGCAAACCGAAATGCCCTTTGCACTTGTTAATGGCCAAGCCTATACCGAGCTGCCCAAAGATTTGTACATTCCGCCCGATGCGCTGGAGGTAATTCTCGAGTCATTTGAAGGGCCGCTCGACCTGTTGCTGTACCTTATTCGCCGCCAGAACATTGATATCCTAGAGATCGATGTCTCTGCGATTACCAAGCAGTACGTCACCTATGTCGAGCTCATGGAAGCCATGCAGTTTGAATTAGCGGCGGAATACTTGGTTATGGCGGCCATGCTGGCGGAAATTAAATCCCGCATGCTGCTGCCGCGCGCGCCCAGCGAAGAGGACGAAGACGAAGAAGACCCCCGCGCAATGCTGATTCGCCGTTTGCAAGAGTACGAACGCTTTAAGCAGGCCGCCGAAGATATCGACGAGCTGCCTCGCTTGCATCGCGATATCTTTGTTGCGCGCGCGACGGCGCCGGACCGCAACCTCACGCGGCCCGAACCGGATGTCGACATGAAGGAAATCCTCTTCGCACTTGCCGAAGTGTTGCGCCGCGCCGACATGTTTGAAAGCCACCAAGTCGAGCGCGAAAAACTGTCCACCCGCGAACGCATGACGCAAGTGCTCGACCGGCTTTCCGGCAAACAGTTTATGCCGTTTATTCAGTTGTTTAATGTCGAGGAGGGGCGCCTTGGCGTGGTCGTTACCTTTTTAGCGGTGCTAGAGCTAATTAAAGAATCATTAGTAGAGCTGGTACAAACGGAGGCCTTTGGCCCCATCCACGTTAAAGCGCGCGCCGAATAGTGCTTTATGGTGCTCGCATATGCCCTAACCGGGTTGTAAAAAACACAGTTGGTAAGAGTTGTTGTTATGTCAGATACGTCATCGCCTGAATTAGTCGAGGAGTCGCCGGTAGAGTCTACACCGGCAGTCGAAGAAGGGGACTATCACTACGACCCGCGCTTTTTATCGCGCGTGCTCGAAGGCGCCATTCTCGCCAGCGGCGAGGCGCTGTCGTTAGACAAGCTGCTAACTTTATTTGATGAAGACAAAAGGCCGAGTAAGCGCTTACTGCTAGAAACGCTCGAAAGTATTCAGCAAGCGCAGCACGACCGGGGCTTTATTTTAAAACAGGTGGCCAGCGGCTGGCGCTTTGAAGTGTGCGACGACCTTGCCCCATGGGTCAACCGCCTGTGGGAAGAGCGCCCGCAAAAATACTCGCGTGCCTTGCTCGAAACCATTGCACTTATCGCTTACCGCCAGCCCCTAACCCGTGGCGATATCGAAGATGTACGCGGCGTGGCCGTAAGCAGCAACATTATAAAAACACTGGTTGAACGCGATTGGGTTAAAGTGGTTGGCCATCGCGATGTGCCCGGCAGGCCGGCGTTATACGCCACAACGCGGCAGTTTTTGGATTACTTTGGGCTGAAAAGTTTAGACGAGCTACCCAGCTTGGGCGAGCTAAAAGATATCGACAGTTTAAGCGAAAAGCTCGAGCTTGAAGGCAACGCCGTTGAGGCCGAGGACGATTGCTCGGCTAATGACAGCTCGAATAGCGATAGTGATGCCAGCAATAACGCTGAGCAGCCCGAGGCGCAATTGACAGACAGCCTCGACGCCCATAGCCCTGCGGCCGCCGCGGACGCAGAAGGCCCCGAGCAAACAAACCACAGCCAAAGCTCGCTGGCGTTTGATGCCGATCAGCCTGATAATACCAGCGCTGAACAGACACCGCGCGAACAACCCGGTGAGCTAGCCAAGGTCGATTCGGCTATGGTTAACGCCAATGAAGGCCGCGCTACAGCCCCAGTAACGGGCCGCGACGACACAAACGACGCTTGTGCGCCAGACGCCATCTCGCAAGACGATGACGAAACCATTCTCAGTGCTGCCGATAGCACCGAGCCCCCTAAGAATACAGAGGTTTAACTCAGACCCCATGAGTGTTAATGAGAAACTGCAAAAAGTTTTAGCATCCGCAGGCTTTGATTCCCGCCGCGCCATCGAGCGCGCCGTGAGTGCCGGCCAAGTCACCCTCAATGGCCAGCGAGCCACGTTGGGCGTGCGCGTGGCCCCTGGCGACCGCATTATTTACCAAGGCCGCAGTTATACCGTGCCCGCGGTATCCGATCGCGAAACGCGTGTATTGCTGTACAACAAGCCGGAAGGCGAAATTTGTAGCCGCCAAGATCCAGACGGTCGCAGTACCGTCTACGACAAACTTCCCAAATTGCCCACCGGGCGTTGGATTTCCGTAGGCCGCTTAGATATCAATACCAGTGGCCTCTTGTTGTTTACTAACGACGGTGAGCTGGCCAATAAATTAATGCACCCCTCGTCTAATATCGACCGCGAGTACTTGGTCCGGGTGCACGGCAGTGTAACCCCCGAGGTGCAAAAAATCTTAACCGACGGCGTACTTCTCGAAGACGGCGTTGCCAAGTTTACCGATGTTCAAGAAAGCAAAAACAACGAGCACGCCCACGGCACCAATCGCTGGTTTTATTGTACGGTGATGGAAGGGCGCAACCGCGAGGTTCGACGCTTGTGGGAATCGCAGGATTTAAAAGTTAGCCGCCTCAAGCGCGTGCGCTACGGCAATATTTTTATTCCGTCGTATGTGCGCAGCGGTCAGTGGATTGAATTAAACGATAAAGAAATTGCCGACCTACACAAAACCGCCGGGCTCGAAGTGCCACGGCGTCGCAAGTTCCAGCCGAAAACCGCACAAGCTCGGGAACGCAACGAGCGCAAACTTAAAGCCGCAGGCCGGCGCGGCAACAACAAACCGCGTTTTAAATAACGAGTGCACCGCCACCAACGCTGAGCGTTAGTGGCGGTGAGCTTGGCTCTGTCCAAAGCGGGTTTAGGCTTGGGCGGTGCCGCGTGAATTAAGGCCTGAATCGCTCGGCGCGTCCAGTAAATCCCATTCCGTTTTCACGCAGTTGCGGCCGCTATTTTTGGCTAAATACAGCGCCTCGTCGGCGCGTTGGAATAGGCTATCGCGGTCATCCTCCGAGCTAAACGTGCTTACGCCCATGCTGATGCTCGCACCGACTTCGCAGTCGTTTAGGCGTAAGCCAGTCGACTCAACCACTTTTCGAGTGCGTTCTGCCACCCGAGCGGCGGCAGCGATGTTGGCATTTGATAACAAAACCACAAACTCTTCGCCACCAAAGCGAAATAGCTGGTCAGTTTCGCGTAGGGTTTCTTTTAAGGTTTGCGCCACGTGTTTTAACAGCAAATCGCCGGTGTGATGGCCCGCGGTATCGTTAACCTTTTTAAAGTGGTCAATGTCGATCACAATCATGCTGAGTAGTTGGTTGTGTCGTTTGGCGATGCCCAGTTCTCGTTTTACCGCCAGCTCAAAGGCCGCGCGGTTCGACAGTTCTGTGAGAGGGTCGCGCAAAGAGCTATCCAAGGCCTCTTTGTACAGCAGCGCATTGCGCAACGGGTAAAATAAAATGCTAAGCCCGTCCTCAAGTTGCTTGAGTTCGTCCTCGGCGAAGGGGTCGCTGCGGGTAAAGGTGATTTCGCCCAAATCATAGCCGCCGGCTTTAAGGCCGTATTGGGCGGAGTGCTGTTTTGCGCCGCCGAGTTCTATGGTGATCTTTTTCACCGGGTTCTGGTAGCGGAGGTTGGCACAGGGCACCATCGAGGTAATGCCGGTAAAAAATGTGGTTAACACGTCTCTCACGTCAAGTGAGGTGTTCAGCTTTAATTGCCAACGCGGCACGGGGGCTTTTAAGGTTGCGCTTTTGCGACCATTGCGCTTGTTGTTGGCATCCGTGGGCTGAGTTAGTGAGACCATGTGTTCACTCCGAACCTATTATGAGTATGGTGACTGTTTTTTGAACGTGTAGTCACCATCTATCAAAAGCCATGCCAAAAAATAGGGTTGTTAGGCTGGCGTTTAAGCTTTTTAACGATTTTTTGCGCCAAAAATCCGGCGCATAGGCGAAGTCAGTTAACAATCGTTGTGTTGGTATCGCAATGTTGCCAAAATGACGCCGCAAAAAAACACGAGGTAATTACAGTGGCAAAAATAGGTTTGTTTTTTGGTAGCGACGAAGGCAATACCCAAAACATTGCCGATCGCATCGCCGATCGCTTAGGACAAGACAATGTCGATATCTACGATGTTGCCGATGTGACTCAGGTGGAGTTTGATCAGTACGACACGATTATTTTGGGTATTTCAACCTGGGACTTTGGCCAAATTCAGTCTGACTGGGAAGAGTTTTGGGGTGATGCACAAGCCATCGACTTTACCGGCAAAACCGTGGCGCTATACGGCTTAGGGGACCAATTTGGCTATGGCGACTTTTTTGTTGATGCCATGGGCATGTTACACGATGTTGTCAAAGACAATGGCGCCACTATTGTGGGCCACTGGCCCGTTGAAGGGTACGAGTTTGATGCCTCTAAGGCTTTAACCGCCGACGGCAAGTCGTTTGTTGGCCTTGCGCTAGATGAAGACCAACAGCCCGAGCTTACCGATGCACGCTTGGACCAGTGGTGTAAAAACCTGCGCCAAGCGTTGCTGTAAGGCGTAAGCGGGCGAGTAGATAAAGCCAGCATGGCGCAGAAGGCGGGCAACGATGGCAATCTAGGCTTTGGGCCTGCAAATTGCGCAAAATTGATGTAATCTTTATGCGTTAAATACCGATTAGTTTATCTGTTGGCGCAATATGCCCAACTAACCCTAACAGACTCAAAATAATTAAGAGGGACGCCGGTGACTATTAATGCCAATACAGCCTTAGCGCTATTTGAACACGCCTTTAAAACCTACCCCGATAGGCCGGCGTTTACTTGTTTAGGGACGACCCTCAGTTACCGCGATATTGACCAACAAAGCGCGGCACTCTCGGCGTATTTGGCCCATAGCCTAAAGCTGCAGCCTGGCGACCGCATTGCCTTGCAAATGCCCAATGTCACGCAATACCCCATTGCGATTTACGCGGCCCTGCGGGCCGGTTTAGTGGTCGTCAATGTTAACCCTTTATACACGCCGCGTGAGTTAAGGCACCAGTTAAAAGACAGTGGTGCCAAAGCCTTAATTGTATTGTCGAACGTCGCAGGCGAAGTGGCCAATATTATCGACCAAACAGCCGTTGAGCATGTGATTGTCACCGATTTGGGCGATTTTATGCCTTGGCCCAAGCGGCTGATCGTGAATACCGTGGTTAAGCATGTTAAAAAGCTGGTGCCCAAATTTCATTTTGCCCGCCAAACCGCCTACCTGAGCGCCATTAAGCAGGGGCGCAAATTGCCGCGCCCCGAAATCGATGTGCAACCCGACGACCTTATGGTGTTGCAGTACACCGGTGGCACCACCGGCATTGCCAAAGGCGCTATGCTAAGCCAGTCCAATTTGTATTCCAACGTTCAGCAAATTAAAGAGCACTGCCCGGAGTTTTTCTCCGACGAGGCCGAAATTTTCGCAGCGCCCTTGCCGCTGTATCACGTTTACGCACTTAACTTGCATTTATTGTCGGGGTTTTCAAACGGTGCCCACACCATTTTGATTCCCAATCCGCGCGACCTCGATGCTTTGTTTGACGCTTTGGTGCCCCACAAGATCACAGTTTTTGTCGGTATTAATACGTTATTCAATGCCATGCTTAACCACAAGCGCTTTGACGAGCTCGACTTTTCGGCGCTTAAAGTGACCGCCGCCGGTGGCATGGCATTAATCATGGAAACGGCTAAAAAGTGGGAGCAGCGCACCAACAGTAAATTGTCCGAAGGTTACGGTTTGACCGAAACTTCACCGGTGGTGACGTTAAACAAACTGGCCACCGTGCGCTTGGGCACCATTGGTACACCCTTAGCGGGTACCGAGGTTAAAGTCGTCGACGAGCAGGGCAATACTTTGCCGGCTGGCGAGGCGGGCGAACTGCTAATTCGCGGCCCGCAAGTGATGCAAGGTTATTGGCAAAACCCCGAAGCCACCCGCGAGGCACTCGACCAAGAAGGCTGGTTTAAAAGTGGTGATATCGCCGTTATCGACCAAGATGGCTTTTTGAAAATTGTCGATCGCAAAAAAGATATGATAATCGTCTCGGGCTTTAACGTTTACCCGAACGAAATCGAAGATATCGCCATGACGCATCCGGCGATTGTCGAGGCGGCGGTTGTTGGCGTGCCGCACGGCGAGTGTGGCGAGGTTGTGAAGATTTTTGTCGTCAGTAAAGACGATACCCTAAGCGAAGAGGACGTGATTAGCCATTGCCGCGAAAACCTTACTCGCTATAAAGTTCCCAAACTGGTTGAGTTTCGGTCTGAGCTCCCCAAAACGAATGTCGGTAAAATCCTGCGGCGAGAGCTTCGAGATTAAACATCGAAGCTAGCCGGTTGCCTACTAGACCGGTTCGCCCATAGGAACGTGACTGGCCTTACTGAGTGATTCGTTTTTTAAAGCCCCAGTGCGAATCGCCTTAAGGGCATCTAAAAATGCTTTTCTAGCGTCAACTCAAACACCCGTGGCATATTGCTTTCGACTGAATAAGTCCACGCGGTGTTGCTAATTTTTGTGAAGTAACGTTGGTTGGTTATGTTCTTACCCGCCAAGCTTACCGCCCAAGGCTTGCGGCCGGCGCTTTGCCATTTTGCGGCCATATCAAATGTGATATGGGCCGGTACACGACTGAAAAAAGAGGGCGCCTCGTCGTAGCTGGGCTCGCCAGTGGCGCCTCCTTCATCAAACGGCTGCGGCTCGTAGCCCTCGCCATTATAAGGCGACAGGTAATAGTCACTTCGGTACTTCATACCCAGCGAAAATGTCAGCGCGCCAATCGCCTGAACGGTTCGATATTGAACGGCAGCGTAAAGGTCCCAGCTCGGGCTGCGTGGCATTTTATTGCCTTTTAGGTTGCGCACTGGGTGCTCAATATCCGGTGCCTGATTTAAAACGGTGTAGCACTGGCCGTCGCCGACCACCGTAGCCTGGCCTTGGGTGCACGCCGTTTGATAATAATGGCTGCTTAACCCGTCGCCGTTCATGTCGGCCCCCGGTCGCGCGGTTTGATATTCGGGTTCGGCAAGGTAATCGTAGATATTGTAGGTGTGGGTATAAAAGCCTTGCTCGCTATCGGGGATAATCACCTGAGTTTCGGGGGTGTTAAAACGCAGTGGGTCGGCGTTGGTAAAACCCGAGAAGGGCGCCATCCTGGCATCAATTAAGCGGCCTTTGGTGTACTGTGCATTAAGGTATTGGCCGTTTAAATCGAGCTGCCAATTTGTGCCAAACTGATGGCTGATTGCAATAGTGGCGCCGTAACTGCGCGCTTTGGGAATATTTACACGAAAGTCATTCGTGGTATCAAGGTTAGTGCTTGCAGCGGTGTTGCCGTTAGTGGCGGTGCGGTTAATGCCTTGGGTTAGCGGGTCAAAATGGCTGGGCGCCATATTAATAATGGCAATTTTATCCGTGTACTTGTAGTAAAAAATACTGCTTTTTACCGAACTGCGTTGTGTGTCGGCATCGTAGCCAATATCCAGCGCCTGCGCTTTTTCGGCGCGATAGGTGGGGTAGCTGCCATTGCCAAAACCGTCGTTAAAGCCGCTATTGGACGTTGCCGTGCGCAGCGCCACATAACTTGAATGCCGTAGGTTTTTGCTCGCGTTTAAATCGCGGGCATAATGCAATTGCCAATCAAAAGCGGAATCACTAATCGCGCTGTCTTGCGAGGTGATGTAAAAATTATTGCCCTGGTAGCCGTTGTTGGCAAAGTAGTCTTCTACGGTGTCGTTTTCACCCCACTGTCGAACGCCGGCATTGTAGGCCTCCCATTGTTCACGCGGTGTTACAAACGCTAAATCCTCGGCCGATAAGTTAACCACCGGCACGCCGTTATCATCCAGCTCGTTAGGGTCGTCAAAATCATTGGGCGAGCGAATGCGCTTATTGCCTAGTGCCCACTCGAAGCCGCGACTGCCGTGGCGCAAATTAGGGAGCTCGGAGTTTTCCGTGAGTATACCAATGCCGGCCCGTCGTTTGTTATTCCGGGTTTCGCGCACGCCAAGGGTTAATGCCTGTTGGGTGGTGGGGCTGTAGGTGAGCTCGGAATACCACGATTGTGTGTTTGCCCTATAGTGGGTATCAAATTGTCCACCCATATAACCATTGGCCATGTCGTCGCTGTCGCCCCAAAACCAGTGTAAATCTTCGTCGCTGTAATTAAAGCGATTCCGCCAGCTTAGCGCGTCGCCTTGCAGTGCCACCGTTAGTGTTGCAGTGCGGGTGGTTTGGTCTTTGTAATCCGTATAAAAATCAAATTGATTAAGCGCGGCGTCGTTAATATCTGGGGCGCTAGGGTGTTTTCCCGCTACTGCTGGGCCTTTATTTTTGCCGATTGTTTTTTGCAGCGTCCCCGCGCTGCTATGGACTTGTGCATTAATGTCGAGCCAGCCTGGGCTGTAGCGCGCGATAATTTGGCTGGATTGAAATCGGTTGCGTTGCTTGGAGTCGACATTCACAAAATAAATATCGTCGATGGCCGACATGGGAATGTCGGCAACGCGGGGCGTGTGGCTGGGGCGCCTGCCATCTTGCAGGTAGGCGGTTAAACTCACGGCAGTATTGCCGGTGCCGTCGTCGCGGCTGCGGTTGTGAATAATGCGGGCGGTAAAATCATCTTGGTTGCTAAAATGGTATTGCCAGCGCAGCGATGAGGCATCAATACGGCCGGGAATATCCGTTGTCGGCTCGCCGTAGTTAGTAAAATAGCTGTCGCGTTTATAACCCTGGGCCGATAGGCGCAGGGCGTGTTGCTCGTTAATACCCAGGTTGGCAAAGCCGGTGAGTTTTCGGGTGTTAAAGCTGCCGGTGGTCACACCGAGGTTTGCCGAGTCGTGCTCGAATTGCGGCGCCTTAAAATTTACCTGCACATGGCCACCGACACTGGCTTCGGCATTGCTGTGGTTTTGCGGCCCAGGCTCTATTTGAAGGCTGGCCAAATCGTGCCAGTTTCCCATAAAGGCGGCGAGTTGCGCCGTGTAGCCGCCGTTTTCGGAATACTTAACCAGTGGGTCGCTCAAGTCGGTGTTGTCGTCTATGCCTACGCCGCGGATGTACAGGGTGGGCGAGCTGCCTTGGTGGTAGTCAATGCCGGGCATGCGGGTACTTACGCGGTCTAAATCGTTAATGGCAAATAGCTTAATGGCGTCCGCGTTCAGGTGCTGGCGGCTTCTGCGCTGGGCAAGGCTGGCACTGCCTTTTACTTTACTGCCGGTAATAAAAAGCTCTTCGAGTGGCGGTGCGGTAAACACGGGGGTGTCGGCTAGTCGCGGCTCGCGCTTATCAACCACCGCTTTAACCACAAACCCAGAGCCCGCCGGCGTCAGTGCGTAGCCGCTATTGTTGACCAGCGCCGCAAGGGCTTGCGCCACTGTTAGCTCGCCTGCTACGGCAGGGGTTGTTGGCATGCTGGCATCAACAGTGGGGTTAAACGCAATAGAGGTGTGGGTTTGAGCAGATAACACCAACAGCGCATCGTCTAGCCGTTGGGCGGCAATATCGATATGAAAGCGTTTTGCGGTAACCGGCGGGCTGGCTGTATGTGCA
>DATBNJ010000034.1:0-5297 GCA_036554385.1 Marinagarivorans sp.
TATTATTTCTGTATCGCTTTTAGATTTATTGTCTTGGAAAACTTTTAGTACTTTATCGCCGGCAGAGCCATAAAGACGAAACTGTTTGGCCAAATCTATTTTTGCGTTTCGCAGCATAATTTCCGCTTGTTGTTCCGGAAAACGCAATGTCGATGTAATGACGGCATGCTTCATTCCTGCTTGTTTGAGCGCAACGCGAATAATATTCTTACTGTATTTAGCGACTAACTGCCTTTCGGCAGGAATATTTTTATAGCTCACAGAGAGGTGGGATAAGCCCGCTTGGCTTAAGATTTTTGTCTCGGAGACAGGAGACATGACACGGGATTGTTTGTTTAAGCGCGCATTAGCTTCGGCGGCATCCTGCTCGCTTGCCTCAATATACATTGTCAGGTAGCTAAACGTTTTCCCGTTGGGATCCACCCGTCCGTCGGCATTTTTCATGCCCACCGAGTTGACTTGAAAATGTTTAATGGCGTCTATGGTTTTTTTGCCAATGAGCCCGTCCTCCGCCAAGCGCTTTTGGTTCTTTTGTCTATTCAGATTAAGGTAAATCTGAATAAGTTTGACGTCGCCGAGTTCATTTGACGCCTTGACTCCAACCGAGCGCATAATTCCTTTTGGCATAACTTTTTCCTTTAGTTGAGTTGTGAAACGCCTAGTTTACCGGATCAACACGCAAAATTGACTAAACAAAGCATCGGTGATCCATGTCGAGCGTCTTACAGAGCGGATTGGGTCATTTCCAAGCCCAACATTGTAATCGGTTTCACAGCTTTCACGATATCTAGTTGAACTCAAGGGGCGCGTCTGCTCCAATCAGGTGATCGCTCACCCAATACAATAACAAGCCGGTTAGGTATCCCATGAGACTCGTTAAAATTCTTGCTTATACATCGCTAACGGCCACTTTAGGCGCTTGTGTTGGCGACACGCCCGACATAACGGCACACAATAGCTCAGACATGACGATTAGTAGCGCCAGTAGCATGCCGGTGGTGAGTTCCTCGAGTGAGGCGGCCCAGATGTCGAGCCAAGGCAGCGCCGGTGCTGTGGAGTCGAGTGCGCCTAGCTCTAGCGCTGCGGTGTCCAGCAGCTCGGTCTCCAGTGCTGCAATGAGTTCAAGCAGTGAGGCGCCGGTGCCCGATGCTACCCCTGTGGCGATGAATACCGACCGTTGGTATGTGCTAACTAACCGCGAAAATGGCTTGGCTTTTGATATTGCGGAAATCTCTGAAGAGCCCGGCGCGGCTTTGACGCAATGGGATCGCACCGATGGTGAAAACCAACAGTTCCGCTTTGTTGATTCAGGCGAAAACTACTACCGCATCATAGCGCGCCACTCTGGCTTGGCGCTCGACCTCTACGACTTTATCACTGACGACGGCGCTGATATTGTTCAGTGGGAGGACTTAGATGGCCAAAACCAGCAATTTCAGATGTTGGATTTAAGCAATGGTTACTACCAAATCAGCAACCGCCTGAGCGGCAAGGTATTGGCGCCGGAGTATAACTCCGATGTCGCTGGCACCCGCATTACCCAATACCCCCGCAGCGCCGAGTTGGCGCAGCAATGGCAACTGGTCGATTTTGCCGCTTACACCCCCACCCCAGATAATGGCGGTGGCAATACCGGTGAGTGTGGCGCTGGCACCGCCGAGGCCCGCGTTACCGGCGAGCCGGGCAATTATCAAATGAACGGCCAAAGCTTTGGCAACGACTACCGCGGCGCTATTTTTGCGGCGCTTGGAGAGCTTTCGTCTGGCCGAACCCAGCAAGAGCGCATTGTGATTATGGCCAGTGGCGATGTCGGCGATGCCAGAATCAACCTTCAAAGTAACACTATTTTCGAAGTCTGCGGCACCATTAACGCCGCACCGGCCAGTCGAGGCACCATTACCATTTGGGGTTCGGTTACCGAGAATATTTCTATCCCTTATCTAAACATGACGGGCAATACATCCTTTGCGATGCTAATTGCCGATACCCGCAACCTCCACCTCGGGCAAATTGATTTGCGCTTAAGCGGCGGTGCAGGCATTCGCTTTGATAACCGCGGCGAGACGACGAATGTCACTATCGACAGCGTCTATGTTGAAGGCACCACCGGTCACGGTGTCGAAACGTGGAATATCGATGGCTTAGAGATTGGCACTGTAGTCGCGCGCGATACCGGTTATGCCGGTTTGCTACTGAACAATACCCGCAATGCCAATATCGGTACCGTTGATGGTGAAAACACCGGGCCAGGTACAGGCTATGCAACACTGCGTTTTGCCAATACCAACGGCCGCATTAACAATCAATATCCCACCAATATCTACGTCGATAAGTTGATTTCACGCGGTGGTGGCCGAGGTCTGTTCTGTGTATCGCAATCCGGTGGCGTGGAAATTAATAGCATTGATCTGGCGAACAACGGTAGCAACTCGGCACTGATCGAAAACTGCTACAACGTTACGATTAACGGCGGCACAGTAAATGGCGGCGGTGAGTTTCGCATAGCGGCTCGTTCGGAATTTGCCAATACCCGCGACTTGACGGTTCGCAACCTTCGGGTTAGCAATACCAGCGTGCGCGAATCACCCTGTGCCGACAACTCCAACTGGGAGAATTTGACCGTGACTGGCGGTAGCCGAAATATTTGTGATTAGGGTAAAGGGCACCTTTAAAAATTGATTCTGGCCTCTCGGCCATTTTAAGGGACATATATGGACGCCCCATGACTGTCAACCAAAGCGATACCGCCCTCAGCTTCGGTGAGGGTAAATAATTAAGTCTTGTGCAACTCCAACCCTGATTAACGTCTTTTATGTTGATGATTGTAAAGTGGTGGTAGTACTGACATATATCCGGCATCTACGAGGGCGGAGGTTTTTCCTCCGCCGTGCCCCAATGAGATCCGCACCTAACCACCTAAAACAGTCACTCAGTTTTAAAAACTGGTCCCTCTACAGGTTCTTGCTAGGCACGGATTAACCGCTTTATTTCATCACATATGACTGACCAAGGTAGGGAGGCTTAACAAGCTTGGTACATCTCGCGCTTATTCAGCAGCACCCAAGCGATACGCGCCATTCGCGCAGCCATAGCGACAGTCGCTTTTTGTATACCGCGCCGCGCTACTAATTGATTCGCCCAAAGGCTGAGCGAATCGGTTTTATTTCTACACCGAGATATTGCGGCTCTTGCGCCATGAACCAACTGCTTCCTAAGATATCTGTCGCCTCGTTTGGTAATGCCACTGCTAGACATTCTTTCTCCGCTACTACTTTGTTTGGGAGTTAGGCCTAACCACACCGCTAACTCACGGCCATTATCAAATTGCTGACCATAATTAATCGCGCTGTATAGCGCAGTGGCATTGATTGGCCCGATGCCAGGAATGCTACCTAATATCCGGCAAGCTTCGGTATCGCGCGATATTTTAGATAGCTTGCTGGTAATCCTATCAATATTCTCGGTAAGTTGATGATAGTCATCGTAAATCACCTTGAGCTCTTGAATGATACTTGGGCAAAGCCCTTGTGAATCATTACGACAAAGATCATTCAGCAGTATTTGAAACGCGCTTAACCCCATGCCCGCAATAATCCCATATTCGCTCAGCAGGCCTCGTGTTTGGTTAACCAAACCTGTTCGCTGGGCCACGTATCGACTGCGGATTCGGTGTAAGCATTGAATATTCTGCTGTTCAATAGTTTTTACGGTCACGGGTTTCAAATTCGGTCTTAAAGCCGCTTCTGCAATCGCGACAGCATCATTGGAATCACTCTTGTTGCCACGCACAAAGGGCTTTACAAATTGAGCCGGAATTAATAAAACTTTGTGTCCCATTGCTTGGAAAGTACGCGCCCAGTAATGACTCGAGTAGCACGCTTCCATCGCTACTGTGGTGGGTTCTTGCTGCTGAATAAAAACCTTTAAGTCAGCCCGAGGCATGGACTTATTGGTTACCACCTTGTGCGCTCGGTTCAAGAGGCATACTTGAAAAATGTTTTTTGCGAGATCGACTGCGATTAGTTTATGTTTAGCCATGTGGATGCCCTCTACGATTAAATGAAAATTTTGCACATTCATTTTGGCGCATTTTGACGCCGTTTGCTCTAGGGGGCGTCCATCTCATCAGTCACTCTAAAAAGGGGCTGTCGTCACGCTAAAAAAGATAAAGAATTTAGAGTGTGTGTCCATGTAAGTTAAACAGTGGTTGTCTTTGCTGCTAAATAAATACCTAAGCTTGGAGCATGTTAAAGGAGAGCGCTCTTTGTCTTGTCCGTTGGCGTTCTTGGCCGCAGGCATCAATATGCAGAATAAAGCGATAAAAACAGCTTATGCCGACGTATACTATGGCATGAATACAGCAATTATGGAGTATGCGAGTAGCTATACCGGCTCTGACGAACAAGATGTTTTATCAGTAACAGCAATGATGATTGGCGCTGTCGCTATAGCTAGTACGCTTCAGAATCAAGATTCGATTGAGAGTTTACTAGCAGCGTGCAGACGAGAAGCAGGCGTAAAACTGGGTGGAATATAACGCCCGCATTCAGCGGCTCGTCCGCTGAAATGCTTTGTTAGCAGAAGATTCCTCTAGGCGCTCTGCCAACCATATTTTTATGATTGACTGCCTAGTGACACCCAAGCGACTCGCCTCCCGATCAAGCGACTCAATCATCCACGTGGGAAAGTCCACATTGACCCGTTTCTGCACCTGATTCGAGCGCTTTGCGGAGCTTAGATCAAGGTGTTCTAGAAGATCTTCTTGGTCATCGTCAAATGTTTTATCGAACTCTTTAGCTTTCATACAGTGTTACCTCTGATTTTCGTGCCCTCCTAACCGAAATGATACGAATGGCACCCTTTCGGTAGGTGATCACTGCGGACCACACCTTCTCGAATATAGTCCCAATGACCAGCGTTCTAGGTTCATCCATCGGCTTGGCGTCAATTTCTACTACATTCGGATCTTCCCAAAGCTCCTGAGCCTCATCAAAGTCAATGCCATGCTTCTCTAGGTTCGCCAAGCTCTTGGAAGGGTCGTATTCAAATCGATTCATGGTATACAAATTATACCTTTTTGGGAGGTTTTGCAATCATGTGCCGGGACGGGATTGGGGTGCTGCTAATGCCGTTGTAACCGAGCAAACCCTGGGACAGGCACTCGTCAAACCACTCGCGCGCTGGGAGCGCGTGTGGAGCGCCATGCTTTGGCATGGATAGCCAATGTTAGACATTGCATGGAGCATAATGTCGAGACAGGCCAGCGTGTCTGGATAATTTGCACGCAAGCCTTCTCA
>DATBNJ010000056.1:0-1914 GCA_036554385.1 Marinagarivorans sp.
CCGTCCAACATCATCGGCGGTCACCTCAGACGTGTTGGCGGGGTTTACGATCACGACAATATCCGCCAAGACGGGTACACTCAAAGTCATTGCCAATAACGCAATAATTAATGGATTTTTCATAGCGCCCGCTCCTTAAAACACAAAGTCGATTGCAGTGCGGAATAATCCACCCTGAATATCACTAATGCGATCATCGGTGACCTCGTAGGCCACTTTTAATGCTGCCGACGGATGGAAATCCCATCGCACACCTAAATGCATATTAACGACGTCTACATCAGCGCTATTAAGTTGGGCACGCAAGCCTTCATAGGTCGTCACGAGCCCCACCGCATTAGCATTTAAATCGTCTGGCAGACTGGGAATTGCCTGTAGTGCACTTGCGAGCCCCGCATCACCTGCAATTGCGCCGGCCACTAACGAAAGGTCGGGAATTACACTTGTGGCAGCGGTATTAGCATCCGCTTCTTCTCGACTGTAAGTGCCATAAATAACGGTCGGCCCTGCGCGCCAGCCCAAGGTCACGTAATAAGCCGACGTATTGGGAATTAGCGCGTCATCTAGCTCATAGTGAATCCATTCAGCATCGGCAATGAAGGCGCCCTTATCCACCGAAACGCCAAAAGCCATATAAGCGCCGGCATCGCCTTCGATACTGATATTGTCAGTATTGTTAACCAGCGCGCTGCCGGTTTGCATAAATCCGCTGGAATAAACCGCAGCTCGATCACCCAAGGCCGCACCTTGGTACGCCTGAGCGACACCACCAAACCCCTGTGCAACGCCTAGCATTCCTTCGCCTAGCGCTTGATAGGCATCGGCAGTGCTTTCAATATTGCGCTCAGCTATGGTTACCGAAGAATGAAGGTAACTCGCTCGCCCGGTAAGCCATTCCCAAGAACCAATCCAGCTCACGCCGACAAAGTCCTCGAGTAAAATGGGGGTAGAGCCCGTAAAACCATCCATCGAACCTGCCACCAGCTGCAATGATGAGTCAACGGGGCCTACGCTCGAGTTCCAAAGCAGAGATAAACCATCAAAACCGGGAAACTCAAAAGAATAAACCCGCGCAGGCGCGGTTATCCAGTTATAGGCATAGCGGACATCTAAGAAGTCAGAATAGCGATAAAAAGGCGCGCGAATGCGGCCACCACTTAATTGAAGTTCATCATTAATTTCGTAGGTTAAATACGCCCACTCGACATTGACGTCGTAATCATTTTTACCACGGCTCATCAGTTGCATTGTTGCACTCAAACGATCACCTAAGTCCGAGTCCATTTGCAAGGCAATTAACGAGTCGCGTTTAAAGCTTAACGTATCAGAATAACCCAGCACTGTCTGGCCATCATCCACGCTTATCGCTTGACCACCCACGATCGAGCCAAAACCCCGAAAATTAATATCTGCACTTGCGCCCGCCGCTGCGGATAGTAAAGCGACCATTACAGGCAATTTTAACGTTTTCATCATTGCATTCCCTAATATTTATTCGACTAATGAGAAGCTTCCAGTGATGGCAAACAAAGCACTATCGCTAAATTCAGCCGTCTATCGGAAGATCACGCCAACATCCATTAAAGCGTAGTCGATAAATTTTTTGCCGCAAAAAATAATTAACGTAAAAACAAAATAAATGATAGGGGAATTAAAAGAGAATAAGAATATAGATGACAATTCCAGCAGCAAAACGCCACCCCATGGAAAACCTGCTATGTTCGTAACTGCTCAGCCGGTTAATTGACTTTGTCATTTGTTCAAGGCCCGCTTCAGAGCTCCACCGATGTTTCATAGCCCTTTAGGGTGCTTCTAAAAATAGTAATTTTTTTGTGAGAGCAAGGAAGTACCGCCCGGAGAACCGCAGTTTACGTGGGGTAAATGAGGATTCGAGGACGGAACTGACGCCGCTAT
>DATBNJ010000068.1:0-12280 GCA_036554385.1 Marinagarivorans sp.
ACAGTAAAGGTGTGTGCCGGTGCTTATGTGTGTTTAAATGGCGGCGCACAGCAGGGGCTCCTCGTGCCGCTCGAACAGATCGACTAAGACTTAACCGCGCCGCCCCTGAAAGTATCGGGTTACGGACTGAAAATGCAGATAGTCCATAGCTGCAAGCAACCCAACTTCCGCTACAGGCTCCCTATAAAATCAAATCGCCCTCAAATAGACCTCGCGCCCTCTTTAGGGGCCTCAAATCGCATTGTTTTGGGGATTTTTGCTAAATCTAAGGCGACTTAATTGGCTAGGGTTGAGATTTCCACAAAATTACCCTGTATACTTACGCGCGATTTTTTGACAACTCCAATCCGAGTAAAAAGTAATGGCTGACTTATCCCTATACCGTAACATCGGTATTTTTGCCCACGTTGACGCAGGTAAAACTACCACTACCGAACGTATTCTTAAGCTAACTGGTAAAATCCATAAATTGGGTGAGGTTCACGAAGGTGAATCAACAACCGACTTCATGGAGCAGGAAGCCGAGCGCGGTATTACCATTCAATCAGCTGCAGTAAGCTGTTTTTGGAACAACCACCGCTTTAACGTTATTGACACCCCTGGGCACGTTGACTTCACCGTAGAAGTTTATCGTTCACTGAAAGTGCTCGACGGCGGTATCGGCGTATTCTGTGGCTCTGGTGGTGTTGAGCCTCAATCAGAAACCAACTGGCGCTACGCCAACGAATCTGAAGTATCACGCATCATTTTCGTGAACAAGCTTGATCGCATCGGCGCCGATTTCTTACGCGTTACCGATCAAGTAAAAAGAGTACTGGGCGCCAACCCCTTAATCATGGTATTGCCTATCGGCCGCGAAGATGAATTCGTCGGCGTTGTAGACCTACTAAGCCGCAAAGCATACGTTTGGGACGAAACTGGCCAGCCTGAAAACTACAGCATTCAAGATATCCCAGAAGATATGCTGGACGACGTTGAAACCTACCGCGAGCAGTTGATTGAAACCGCCGTTGAACAAGACGACGACTTAATGATGGCTTACATGGAAGGCGAAGAGCCCTCTATTGAAGACATCAATCGCTGCATTCGCAAGGGAACTCGCGATCTCGCTTTCTTCCCAACCTACTGTGGCTCGGCCTTTAAAAACAAAGGCATGCAATTATTATTGGATGCTGTTGTTTCATACCTGCCTAGCCCTACTGAAGTCGATCCGCAAGATCTTACCGACGAAGAAGGCAACCCAACCGGCGATAAAGCGATCGTATCTGCAGACGAGCCTTTACGTGCCTTGGCGTTCAAAATTATGGATGACCGCTTTGGCGCCCTGACGTTTGTACGCATTTACTCGGGTAAATTGAACAAAGGCGACACCATACTTAACTCGTTTACCGGTAAAACCGAGCGCGTGGGCCGCATGGTTGAAATGCAAGCGGACGATCGCAACGAGATCGACTACGCACAAGCCGGTGACATTATCGCCATCGTGGGTATGAAAAACGTGCAAACGGGCCACACGCTGTGTGATCCAAAGCACCCCTGCACCCTAGAAGCCATGGTGTTCCCAGACCCCGTTATTTCTATCGCGGTTGCGCCAAAAGATAAAGGCGGCTCGGAGAAAATGGGCGTTGCCATCGGTAAGATGGTTGCCGAAGATCCATCGTTCCGCGTTGAAACCGATGAAGACTCGGGCGAAACCATTCTTAAAGGTATGGGCGAGCTGCACCTAGATATTAAAGTCGACATCCTCAAGCGCACTTACGGTGTTGAATTGATCGTGGGTGAGCCACAAGTGGCTTATCGCGAAACGATCACCAAGGAAATCGAAGACAGCTACACGCACAAGAAGCAGTCTGGTGGTTCGGGCCAGTTCGGTAAAATCGACTACCGCATCAAGCCCGGCGAGCAAAACAGTGGCTTTACCTTCACCTCAACTGTCGTGGGCGGTAATGTTCCTAAAGAATTCTTCCCGGCAATCGAGAAGGGCTTTAGAAATATGATGGGTGAAGGCCCTCTAGCGCGATTCCCTGTATTGGACGTAGAAGTTGAGCTCTACGACGGTGGTTTCCACGCCGTTGACTCCTCAGCTGTTGCGTTCGAAATCGCGGCCAAAGGTGCATTCCGTCAATCTATGCCAAAAGCGGGGCCTCAGTTACTTGAGCCGATCATGAAAGTTGACGTCTTCACACCTGAAGATCACGTCGGTGACGTTATCGGTGACTTAAACCGTCGTCGCGGCATGATCGCAGGCCAAGAAGCTGGTCTGACTGGCGTGCGCATTAAAGCGGATGTACCACTGTCTGAAATGTTTGGTTACATCGGCCATTTGCGTACCATGACCTCAGGTCGCGGCCAGTTCTCTATGGAGTTCTCGCACTACGCGCCTTGCCCCGCGCAAGTTGCCGAGAAAGTAATGGCTGCAGCTAAAGCACGCCGCGAAGAGAAAAAGTAAGTTATTTTTCTTTTATAAAAAAGCCCGGTTACACAAGTAACCGGGCTTTTTTTGTTTTACCCCTAGTTTTTTATCAATCGAGATCGCTCGCTTGATGCCGCTCCGGCACCTGCTGGTCTTCGTCACCCCAGACCAAGTTTACCCGACGGCCGCGCTGCACCGCCTCACGTGCAGCAATCGTGTTGGCCCAGCGAATAACGTGGCTGTAACTGTCGGCACTGAGGAATTGCGCCGCATCGTAAACTTCATTGCGCACCAAGCAGCCGTACCACGGCCAAATCGCAATATCCGCAATTGAATAATCGCGCCCCGCCATATACTGGTGGCCCGCCAAGTGGCGGTCCAACACATCGAGCTGACGCTTCACCTCCATGGTAAAACGGTCGATGGGGTATTGCATCTTGCGGGGCGCATAACTGTAGAAGTGACCAAAGCCACCGCCTAAGTAAGGTGCTGAGCCCATCTGCCAAAACAGCCAGTTAAGCGCCTGTGTGCGCTCATTCGGCGCGGTAGGTAACAGCCGAGCAAATTTTTCGGCTAAGTACAATAAGATAGAACCAGACTCAAATACCCGAGTCGGCGCGTCGGTGGAATAATCGACTAAAGCAGGAATTTTTGAATTCGGATTGGCTGCCACAAAACCGCTCGAGAACTGATCGCCCTCGGTAATTTTAATCAAATGCGCGTCGTATTCCGCACCGGCCTCACCAAGCGCTAAAAGCTCTTCTAGCATTATTGTTACTTTTTGCCCATTCGGTGTCGCCAACGAATAAAGCTGTAACGGGTGCTGTCCTTTTGGCAGCTCAGCATCGTGTGTTGGCCCCGCGACAGGACGGTTGGTACTCGACCAGTTGCCACCACCACCCTTTTGCCATTGCCAAACTGTAGGCGGCACGTAGGTATTTTCGCCACTAGGGCTCTGCTTATGATTTGAAGAATCAGACATCTAGTATCCCAGGGCCATCCCACTTAAAATTTAGCAATATCGCGCATTAAATTGCCACAAAGCTCATCGAATCTGTATTTTGGGGGCATTGAAGCGCCGGGAGCGCTTGAATAGCGCCCATGGATGGCTTGAGCGGCCCCTAAAATGCGGATTCGATGTGCTCAGCATGAAGCAAACAGTTATTGCGTCACGATCTTCGCCGAACGAGCTTTGTTCTAACCTTAGTTAAGTGGGATTACCCTGTCTAGTATCCTCCGTTTATAGATACAATTGCGCCCTTGGCTGGCAAGTATTGCCTAGTTCACGCCAAACGACGCAAGGGCTAGCACTATCACTGAATAAAAACTAAGAACGTGCAAGCGCACCGCACGCCAAGCCGCCGGATTCGAAAGGTAGTCGTAAGACTGTTGACTCGGGCGCCAAAGCGTCGAGCCCGAGCACCCAAGTTTGTGCGCAAGAAGTAATTAAAAACAGAAAATTTATAAATATATGGTTGTTTTTAGACCTAAAATGCCACTATTTGACCTCAAATATACCAAACTGTGCGCTCAATTCTTGAGCAAAGCCATAAAATAGCCTAGTATTTGCTCGTTTTTTGCGATAACGAATAGTGAATAATTATGCAGACTCTAACTAAACCTTGCCAACAATGCCATAAGCCCATGAATGGCGGTCTTTACCGCGCATCTCATGTTTGCCCTCATTGCGAATTTGAACATGAGGGAGGCAAGCGTTCACGAAATTATAAAGCTGCGCCCAAACCCGCTCCAACGTATGAAGAGCCTCTTGTGCAGGCCCAAGAGCCTGAGCAGACAAAACCCACGCCAGTGGTAGAAGCCACGTCTCCTGCAGCCACGGCTAACACTCCCGAAGCCGCAAAAGTGAGCTCGACCGCAATAACTGCCGAAATGCCCGTCATTGAAGAGCCCACCGCGAACCCCGGAACGGCTGCAGCCCCCAAGGCTGACGCTGCCGAGCCAGCGCCTGCAACCCCAGCCAAGCCCCAGCCGGCAACTGTAAGTAAAGCTACAGAGCCCGCTAAAGCAGAAGCCGCTATTAAAGCATCAAAAGCCAGCGCCAAAAGCACGCCAGTCGGTGACGACGCCGTTGTCCTGACAACAAAGTCCTCTAAAGAGCAAACTGTGCTGGCACTTATGGACGAGGTTAGCTCGGAATGCGTGCTAACCGTTGCTCTAACACCCGACCTATTTAACAACGGTAAATTTATCGGCCAAAAAAGCGCGGTGGTAAAGGCAGCACTTAAACAAGGCAAGCAAGATGCTCTTACGCAATTGCGCCAAGCCGCCCACGACCTCGACGCCAATATGGTGACCGACGTTGCGGTTAAAAACAGCATGAAGATGGTGAGCACAGAAAGCGCCAAAATCATTGTTACTGCAACAGGCAACGCCATAGTCGCAGAGTTGTACGAAGAGGCTTACGAAGCTTAAACCTCCACCTACCTCGCTTACAGTTTAATCGAATACTCCCAAAAGCCCCGAGCTCAAAAAAAATGCTAGTCGGTTAATCGCTGACTGGCATTTTTTGGTTTCTACCCGCCGATAACGCTATCACAGCAAATATTCTCCGCTGTTTCTACTCATCGTCTGTCGCCAAGAACAAATGCGCATGTGGGCAGAGACCACTCCAGACGATCTTTTGCATTTCCTCCATCCATGGAGGTCTTTTTGAAGAATAAAAAATCGCATTCTTTATGGCGAGCATCGAAGGTGGAATTTTAGGGTGGTTTCCAGCTATAAATCCTATAAAAAAATTGTAATTCTTACGTGACACATACTGAAAAACTAACATAACTCAGAGAAGTAGGCCCACCCGCACGCTATTTTAAAAGAATTAAAGATTGGCACGGTTTAAGCAAACACCTCAGTATGAGGGCATTAAATGCCGCTTTACGATGCCAAACTGAAAAAATACTGGAGTAAGTTATGAAATTTTCGAGTAAATTAATTTTGCCACTAACCTTTTCATCAATCCTTGCTGCCAACACTGCGCTAGCAAAAGACGACATGGAGGACGCGGTCGATAATGCTGAACACAATACCGAGCAAACCTATGAAAAGGCAAAAGAGAATACCAAAGACGCTTGGAAAGACACCAAGGAGGGCACTAAAGACGTCTGGGCCGACGTTAAAGAAGGCTCCAAAAAAGCATGGAAAAATACCGAAGACGCCTATAAAGATGGTGTTATTGCCGGCAAGCTTGAGACGGCCTTAATACTCAATGAGCACTTAAATCCGTTTGAAATCGATATTGACGTCGACAACGGCGATGTATTGCTTGAAGGCGATGTTGAATCCGAAATTGAAAAAGACCTTGCCAGCAATATTGCCGAGGGTATTAATGGGGTATCGTCTGTCGACAACCAGATTAATATCGAAAAGGACAGCAAAAAAGACCGCGAAGAAATATCCGAGGGTAAGAACCGCGACTTCTTTCAATATATTGCCGACGCATCAACAACGGCGTCCATCAAAACTGAGTTACTCGCCGATGGCGATGTTTCCGGCTTAGATATCAATGTCGACACCTATAAAGACCGCGTTGTGTTAAGCGGCAAAGTAAAAACCGAAGCGCAAAAAACGTTAGCAGAAAAAATTGTTAAAAAACGAGACAACGTCACGCATGTTGTGAATAATTTAACGGTTAACTCACAAGTTTAAAACCCGCAAAAGGGCCTTCTTTGGAAGGCCTTTTTTATACCTCGAAGATTAACAACTTCCGTTTGAGCATCACATCAAGCGCACTTGAATCTCGTCATAGGATTAACCGCAACCGCGGTGTATAATTCTGCACGATATTACAATATCTTCGGCACGAAGCATGGACTCCAAAAGTTATCGATTAGACCGTTTTATTCAAAAAACGAAAGATATTCCCGTAAAACGTGTTCGCCATTTGATTGCCCAGCGTAGGGTCCTAGTCGATGGCCAGCTCGCCACAAGTATTCATCAGCAGATTAATCAATTCACCCACGTGACGCTGGACGGACAATGCTTAAAAGATGAAAAGCCACTCTACGTCATGCTCAATAAACCCAAGGGCATCGTCAGTGCCACCAAAGACGTGCAGCACAAAACGGTTATCGATTTATTACCGAGCGACCTTCAAGACAAGCTCCATATCGTGGGCCGGCTAGATTTTAATTCGACAGGGTTAATACTCCTCACGAACGACGGGCGCTGGTCAAAAGCGATTAACAATCCCGCAACAAAATTGCCCAAGTATTATCGGGTGACGGTCGACAAACCCCTTGAGCCACACTTAATTGATGCGTTTTTAAAAGGGTTTTACTTCGCTTATGAACAAGTGACGACCCAGCCCGCCGCGCTAGCGATTATTGCGCCGTTTGTGGCTGAGGTAACTTTAACCGAGGGGCGCTACCACCAAATCAAGCGCATGTTTGGCCACTTTCAAATCGAAGTGCTAACACTGCACCGTTTTGCGGTCGGCAATTTGCACTTAGATACCACCTTAAAAGAAGGCGAGCATCGGGTATTAAGCGAAGAAGAAGCCAGCGCGACCCTAGGCGATTTAGCCACGCGTTAACCGAGAATACCGTGTTTATTGTAAATACTTGGCATGAAAGGCAATGTGCTGCTCGATAAAGCTCGCAATAAAAAAATAAGAATGGTCGTACCCTTCTTGCATTCTGAATGCCAAAGGGTAAGCCTTCTGCTTTGCGGCAGTTTGAAGGAGATCCGGCTTGAGCTGTTGCTCGAGAAAAGTGTCTTCAGTGCCCTGATCAATCAGCAGCGGGGTTTCACTACCGCCTGCAGTTAACAACGCCGTCGCGTCATAAGCCGACCAATCCGTTCTGTCAGCCCCCAAATATAAACCAAACGCTTTTTCGCCCCAGGCACATTGGCTCGGGGCGCAAATGGGCGAGAATGCCGACGCCGAGACATAACGCCGTGGGTTTTTCAGCGCACAAATCAATGCACCGTGCCCTCCCATGGAATGACCACTAATCGCCATTTTATCAGCAATCACCGGCAGCTCTGCCGAAATCAAAGCCGGCAGCTCTTCTGTCACGTAGGTGTACATCTGATAATGCTCGGCCCAAGGCTGTGCTGTAGCGTCAACATAAAAGCCGGCCGCCAAACCAAAATCCCAAGCCCCTTCGGGGTCGTCTGGCACGCCTTCACCTCGCGGGCTAGTATCGGGGGCAACCACCGCAATACCGTGCCGGGCGGCGTATTGCTGTGCACCGGCCTTGGTGACAAAGTTTTGATCATCACACGTCAGCCCAGACAACCAATACAAAACGGGCACCGGGCCCTGCTCGGCCTGCGGCGGTAAGTACACCGAGAAAACCATATCGCAATTGAGCGCACGAGCACTGTGACGGTAACGGTTTTGCAGTCCACCAAAGCTTTTATGAGAATCGATTAATTCCATCACTACACCTTTCGAACCTTTAGCAATTAATGGGTAACACTTAATAAAGTACGACCGAGCGAATGCTCTCGCCGCTGTGCATTAAATCAAACGCTTTATTAATATCGTCTAAGGGCATGGTGTGAGTGATAAGGTCGTCGATATTGATTTTGCCATCCATGTACCAATCGACAATCTTAGGCACGTCGGTTCGGCCACGTGCGCCACCAAAGGCACTGCCCTTCCAAGAGCGCCCCGTCACCAATTGAAACGGTCGCGTGCTAATTTCTTGGCCCGCCCCAGCGACACCAATAATGTAGGACTCACCCCAACCCTTGTGGCAGCATTCCAATGCATCGCGCATAACTTTAACGTTGCCAATACACTCGAAGCTGTAATCCGCACCGCCATCGGTAAGCTGGACAATGGCATCAACCGTATTTTCAACATCGTTAGGATTAATAAAGTGCGTGGCACCAAATTGTTTGGCGAGCGCCGCTTTTTTAGGGTTAGTATCAATGCCAATAATTTTATTGGCACCCACCATTTTGGCACCCTGAATCACGTTTAGGCCAATACCGCCCAAGCCAAAAACAACGACATTAGAGCCGGGCTCAACTTTCGCGTCAAAAGCCACTGCGCCCACGCCTGTGGTCACGCCACAACCGATATAGCACACTTTATCAAAAGGTGCGTCGGGGCGAATTTTGGCAACGGCAATTTCTGGCATCACCGTGTAATTGGAAAATGTCGAACAGCCCATGTAGTGCAGTATGGGCTTGCCCTCAAGCGAAAAGCGCGATTTGCCATCCGGCATAACGCCTTGCCCTTGTGTACTGCGAATGGCTTGGCACAAATTGGTTTTGGGATGTAAACAAAACTTGCATTCACGGCACTCAGGGGTGTAAAGCGGAATGACATGATCGCCCGGCTTTAGCGATGTGACCCCAGCGCCCACTTCTACCACCACACCGGCACCTTCGTGCCCCAATATCGCAGGGAACGCGCCTTCGGGGTCGTCACCCGATAAGGTAAAGGCATCGGTATGGCAAACCCCTGTTGCTTTAATTTCGATTAAGACTTCACCGGCTTGCGGACCGTCTAAATCTACCTCTGCAATCTGCAGGGGCTTGCCAGCGGCAAGCGCTATAGCTGCGCGTGTTTTCATGCGTTTTCCTCGTGATTTAGATATTCATTTTTTAACGACACATAGTTTTGTGCTGAGTAGGTAAAAAACGCTTTTTCACTGTCCTTCAGCGGCCGCGCTTTTTTACAGGGACTACCGATGTATAAGTAACCACTTTCCAACCGCTTGCCCGGTGGCACTAAGGTGCCCGCTCCGATCACGACATCATCGGGTATCACCGCGCCATCCAGCACGGTAGCGCCGATTCCAATCAGTACACGGTTGCCGACTGTACAGCCGTGTAAACAAGCGCCGTGACCAATGGTGACGTCGTCGCCAATGCTCAGCGGCCAACCGTCGGGGTTAAATTCGCTGGCGTGGGTAATGTGCAAAATAGCATTATCTTGCACACTGGTACGTGCGCCTATGCGAATGCGATGCATATCACCGCGAATAACAGCGCAAGGCCAAACGGACACGTCATCTCCCAAGGTAACATCGCCAATAACGACGGCGCTTGGGTCGACAAACACACCGGCACCCAACGCGGGGGCTATATCTTTAAAAGGTCGCACCGAAGATGCCATGGTTTTCTCCTATTCAAGGTATGATGAATTCGTGCAAATTCGCCGCTATCCTGAAACGCCACCCATGACGTTTCGCAGAGCCACAATACAAAATTCGATTTTTTATAATTGGCTAAATCAACCATTTAGGTTTTTTATTTAGCTCGGTGCTGGACGGCAAGCGATAGCACGAACACGGGCTGAACGGCGCAAGCGAACTTCACCGTCGAATCACCGTCGTAACCCCAATACACATTTAACGCTAAGGCCCACTTATGTTGATTGCCACCGATCCTACGACAGGCGAACGCCTTTGCCAACAACCGCCGATGCCAAAGGATGCTATCGATAAGACGCTTTCGCGCGCCCAGCTGGCTTTTGAGCAATGGCAAACTACAAGCTTTGCCGAGCGCGCCGAAGTACTCAACCGCGTTGCCGAGCAACTACGACAACAAAAAAGCACGCTCGCGGGCCTTATGGCTCAAGAAATGGGTAAACCCATTGCCCAAGGGCAAAAGGAGGTTGAAAAAGCCGCTTGGTGCGCCGAGTTCTACGCCGAACACGCCGAGCAATACCTCGCCCGCGAAGCACTGCCCTCAGATGCCTCACTCAGCTACGTGCGCTATCAACCCCTTGGCCTGATTTTAGGCATTTTGCCGTGGAACATGCCGGTTTGGCTGGCATTTCGATACTGCGTACCGGCATTAATGGCCGGCAACACCTGCGTTATGAAACACGATTCGAACACACCACAAACCGCGCAAGCCATCGCCGATGTTTTTGCCGCTGTCGCGCCAGAGGGCATATTGGTGAATTTACCCATCGAATCAAGCGCCGTGGCCGACGTGATCGAAGACCCGCGCATCGCGGCAGTATCCTTTACCGGTTCAAGCGCTGCTGGGCGCAAAGTCGCGGCGGCAGCCGGTGGCGCGCTAAAGCGCTGCGTTCTGGAGTTAGGCGGCTCTGACCCCTGCGTTATTTTTGCCGATGCCGATATGGAAGAAGCCCTAGCTACGGCCGTGAAATCGCGCATCAATAATTCGGGGCAGTCTTGCATCGCTGCGAAGCGCATACTGGTAGAGCGCAGCGCTTACGACGCGGTGATCGAAAAACTCAAAGCACGCCTTCAAGCCGTGACGGTGGGCAACCCTTTGTTACCCGATACGGATGTTGGCCCTATTGCCCGCAAAGACCTGCGCGACAAATTACATCAGCAGGTCCAAGATTCGATCAGCGCGGGTGCCAACTGTTTATTGGGCGGCGAATTGCCCAGCGGCGCCGGCAGCTTTTATCCCGTCACCTTACTTACCGATATAACACCAACAATGCCGGTGTTTACCGAAGAAACATTTGGGCCGGTCATGTGTGTTACGCCCTTTGACGACCAAGATCATGCCTTGCAACTGGCCAATCAAACGGAGTACGGCTTGGGCGGCTCGGTGTGGACCACCTGCCCCGACACCGCGACACTATTTGCCGAACGCATCGTCAGCGGGCAGGTCGCCGTCAATGGCTTGGTCAAAACAGACCCACGCCTGCCAAGTGGTGGGGTCAAGCACTCGGGCTTTGGCCGCGAGTTAGGCCCACACGGTATTCGAGAATTTGTAAATATCAAACAAGTCTGGATTAAATAAACCGCGCAGTGCTTACCGTCATCAGCACTGCCGTGGCATAAGAATCTAACAGCCAGGCAGCCCTTTGGCGCACGCCGCCAACAGCTGCGCACTGCGAAAAAGAATCTTAATATTCGCCCTCGCAACTGCGCATTTTGCCCCTATAGTAGTAAAGTAAACGCTAAATTAAGCGCATCCATCGAACGAATCTCAGAGATAAGGTTTTACCATGTCCGCGAATCCATTACTTGAACACCACGAGCTTCCGCCCTTTAGTGCCGTTAAGCCCGAGCATATTGTTCCCGCCATCACCGCCCTGACAGAAGGCAATCTAAGCGCCCTCGCGGACAGGCTAGCAAACTTGGCGAAACCAACGTGGGATAACCTTATCGCCCCTCTGGAGGCTGACGGCGACAAACTTGGCCAAGCCTGGGCTCCCGTTGGTCACTTAAACCTCGTGTGCAATACCGCTGAGCTGCGCGACGCACACGAAAAAGCCTTAGCACTGCTAAGCCCCTACTACACAGCACTCGGCCAAAACAAAGCGCTTTGCCGCGCCTATCAAACCATAAAAGACAGTGACGAATTTAGCGCACTAACACAGGCACAACAAACCGCCATCGAGCACGCGTTACGCGACTTTAAATTAAGTGGCATAGACCTCCCAGACGACAAGCAAAAACGCTACGGCGATATTCAAGCCGAACTGTCGCAACTGACGAGCAAGTTTAGTAATAATGTTTTAGACGCGACCCAAGGCTGGCACTACCACACCGAAAACGCAGACGACTTAGCCGGCCTGCCGGAGTCTGTGCAAGCGGCAGCCAAAAACGCCGCCGAGCAAAAACATAAGCCAGGCTACCTGCTAACGCTAGATGGCCCCGTCTATATGGCGGTAATGACGTATGCCGATAACCGCGACCTGCGCCACTCACTATACGAAGCTTACAACACGCGCGCCTCCGACCAAGGCCCTAACGCCGGCCAGTGGGACAATGCCGAACTCATGGAAAACATTCTAAGTTTGCGACAAGAGTTAGCGCAGTTGCTTGGCTTTGAGCATTATGCCGAACTTTCATTGGCCACCAAAATGGCGGAATCGCCCAAACAAGTGGTGGACTTTCTTGAAGACATGGCAAACAAAGCGAAACCCGCTGCCGAAAAAGACTTAGCAGAACTAAA
>DATBNJ010000012.1:0-2219 GCA_036554385.1 Marinagarivorans sp.
TCGTTTTGCTATAGCGTAATAATCTGAGCCTTTACCTGAATATAAGGTAAGCTTATTTATGTGCCAAATGTCACAATAATGAGCAGAGGTAGCATTGGACAGTAAGATTATCAGGCCCGGTTATTACGACAAAAGCAAGCGCAGTATCAAGATTCCTGTAGGCGAGCTGCGGGTAGGTATGTTTGTTTCAAAATTAGACCGCGACTGGCTGGAAACCCCCTTTCTGCTTCAGGGTTTTGTGGTTGAAACCCAGGACGATGTGGACACCGTTGCCGAGTACGCCAATTTTGTCTGGGTCGATGCCGTAGAGCCCAGTTGGGTGCCGCCCGAGGAACGTGGCACCCTTTCGCCTAAAACACCGCGCAAAACCACCTACATCAATAAGGTCTCAGCAGGTGATGAACACGAGCGCGCGCACGGCGTTTTCCGCGAGGCGCGTAAACTCACCCGCACCCTGGTGGACGATATTCGTTTAGGGGGTGTTATCAACACTGAAGAAGCCAAAGCGACGGTACGCTCCTGTGTTGACAGTATTTTGAGCAACCCTGATGCACTGTTGTGGATGACCAAAATTCGCGATCAGGATAACTACACCGCCGAACATTGTTTAAACGTATGCATACTGGCTATTGCCTTTGGCCGCCATTTAGGGATGAGCGAGTCCGACCTTGAAAAACTGGGGTTGTGTGGCCTACTGCACGATGTAGGCAAAATGCGAATTCCCTCCGAGGTGCTCAATAAGCCCGGCGAGCTAACCCCCAAAGAGTGGAACATGATGCGTGCCCACGTGGTACACGGGCGCAATTTACTGTTGGCGACTCCCGGTGTGTTGCATGCAGCGGTAGATGTTGCCTACAGCCATCACGAGCGTATGGATGGCACCGGCTATCCGCGTAAATTACCGGGTACAGGTATCTCGGCTTTCTCGCGTATTATTGCTATTGTTGATGCCTACGATGCCATGACCGCCGAGCGCTGTTACGCCTCGGCAATACCCAGCACGGATGCGTTAAAAATCATCTACAATGATCGTGGCACCCACTTTGATGAAACCCTGGCGCTGGCGTTTATTAAAAGCGTCGGTCTCTACCCACCGGGCTCGCTGGTGGAGCTGGCCAATGGCTTGATAGGGCTGGTATTGGAATCTAACCCCAAATTCAGTCATCTGCCCATGGTGGTGGCGATTAAACGCGGTGAAAAAGACCTGGTGCGGGAAAAAATTATCGACTTGTCGCAAATAGAGCAGGGCAAACTCGATAAAAGTTTTTTAATTCGCCACGTTCACAAAGATGGTAGTTTTGGAATTTATCTCAGAGAATATCGCGAGAAAGGTTTTGTGTTTAAAACGGCGTGAATGCCGCACCCACAGAGCGTAAATGCTCTCTCTTACAAAAGGAGGGCTGGATGGGCACTAAATATAGGGCCGGTATTCAATAGCGTTGATATACAACACCTCTTCCACACCCTCCCGTACCAGTAACACTTCGTCATCCACCGATTTTTTCATCATCGCCCGGGCCAGTGGGGAGTCCATGCTGATTTTTCCCTGATTAATATCAAATTCATCGGGTCCGACTATTTGGTACTGACGTTGGTTACCGTCATCGTCTTCAACCGTTACCCAGGCGCCAAATAACACTTTGCTTTTATCATCGGGCAAACGGTCGACAATAGTCAGCGACTCCAGCCGCTTGGTTAAAAAGCGCACGCGCGAATCAATTTCGCGCAGCCGCTTTTTGCCGTAAATATAATCGCCATTTTCCGAGCGGTCGCCATTTTTGGCCGCTTCGTGTACCACCTGGGTTATCTGCGGCCGCTCAATTTTCCACAACTGACGCAGCTCGTCCCTAAGCTTTTTTGCGCCTTCGGCAGTAATGTAGGCCGAGCCTTTAGGGCTTGGGGGGCGCCAGCGTCCCATGGTGAATCCTCTTAAATAGCGGACGGTTATTATAGCGCCAAAACCGTTTTTTGATAGAAAGCCAGTTCGCGCTCAATAGCGGTTTCAATGGCCTCGGCACTTCTAAAGCCGTGGCCCTCTTCGGCAAAGCTGACATATTCAGCATAGAGCCCCTTGGCCTCAAGCGCCGCCACCATAGTTTCGGCTTGCGCGGGCGGCACAATCTTGTCTTTTAATCCCTGTAAAAAAATCACTGGGCAATTAAGTCGCTCGATATGATGAATGGGCGAGCGCGCCTGGTAAATATCGCGGGCGGCAGGGA
>DATBNJ010000103.1:0-4305 GCA_036554385.1 Marinagarivorans sp.
ACACGAGTGCGTTCTAGGGCAAGAGGTCGTTAGTTTGGGATTCCATCCCGCCGTTGGGGCTTTTTCAGCTTACGACGCTGCTTTTGTTTTGAGTGGGTTCTACACCTAGTGCGGTGTATCAAATAGATAGTGCGAATAGAAAGCTCCTCGGTGGTCTGTAGCAAGGCGCGACCCGCGGGTAATAGTGGTTTTATGACCCAGGGGCGCAACGCCGCTACGGGCTACCGAGGCGCTTCCCGAAGGGTGGGGTGCCGGAAATCTCAGTTTATATCACCGGCTTGAACTCAAATAGGCGCCCCATATATGTGCGCTATTTGTTTAATACACCGCACTAGCACACGGTTGCTTGCCCCGGACCTCAAATAGATGAGCCTAGAGCAAGCAATACTGCTGAGTTTAAGCGTACTTCATAACCTTGCGATGCTGAGGTGCTGAGCCCCAAGGGTTATCGGCGCCTTTAAGGCCTACAATTTCCGCGATGGCGGCTTTCCAGGCTTTAATGGGTTTGTCGGTATCGGCATCGGGGATCAGGCCGCCGCGATCGGTGATGCCGGTTGACGTGCCTGAGACCACGTTATCACTAATCACGATGGTACTGAGATGTGGGCCGTGGTTATTAATTAACGGAATGCGCGAATGCTCCGAGACAAACACGATAGTCACGTTCATATCGTCGCGGCCCAGCATGCGATCGCAAAAGGTTGCGAGGCCCGCTTCCATTAATTTAAAGTACCCGCGCGTGCGCGAGCCGTCGTTGTCATCGTGGGTGTCCCAGTATGTGCCTTCACCTTCGCCAACACACACCACGTTAACGCCGCTACGGAATAAACCTTCGGCCACTTTAAGCTTTTGGCCAATACCGGGTGCGTCGGCGTAGGCGGCATTAATGTCTGCGGCGCTCACTTCAGCGGCGGGCGTCGTCATCGAGGCCGCCAGGCCTTTATAGCCCGCTAGTGCGGTGCTGAGATTTTCGCGGTTTTGAAAACCCAGCTGCTTAAAACGTTCTCGTGTGCTAGTTACGACTTTGCCCATAATCGGGCGATTTTCCTTTTCGAGCACATCGCCAACGCCGTTGAGGGTTGCCAATGCCGATTCAAGGCTAGATACCGGCTCTAAGGAGACGCCGGCAACATCTTCACCATCGTTGGCACCAATAACATTGCCGACGCGGGCAGCTTTAATTGCTGCATTGCCGCCCATTTTGGCTGCAATCGCTTGGGCAAGACCGCCTTCGGGGCTTTTCCAAAAGTGGTGGGCAGAATTGTGGTTAGAGGCACCGACGGTGCCTATGCATGCAAAGCGGTCCCAAACCTTCTGCGGTAAAGCGCCCCACGACTCCGTGTCGTAGGTGATATCGCCCAAGGTCGTAAAGGGTTTGGGAGCGGCAAATTCTTTGCGGCTAAAACCAAAGCTCATTTCTTCGGGCTCGTTATCTAAAAATGAGGCCGCCGAGGTCATAATGGGTGCATAGCCTCCATTCATCATAACCAGTAGTAGGCGCGAGGGTTTACCGTTTACCATCGCTTGGGTTTGGGCATTGGCAAAATTGGGGAGTCCCGCTAAGCCGGCGACACCCATGGCTGCAGTGCCCTGTATAAACTGTCGTCTTTTAATCATGGTTGCTCTCCAATTAATAGGTAATGGCTGGCAAGGAAATCATCATGGAAACGCACGCGTATTTGGCTTGTTCTTCGGCGTTATTGAGCTCGGCGGCGTCAATCAGTGCCACGTCGACACACGATTGTAGTTCCTCCTCGGTTGCTGGGCGCAGCCACATGCGTGTCGCCCAGTCAGCGCAGCTCGAGCGTAGGGCGGGTTCGGTTAAAGCCGGCAGGTTTTCGTTAGCGCAACCCTGCAGGGCTGAATTGACTAAGACGTTTAGCGATACCGCACCAATTTCACCATCGGTATGCCAAAACTCGGGCTCCGGTTTAAAGGCGCTGGCAGAACCGGCGAAAACGGAGGGCACGTCGCCAAATATGCGGGTGAAGTCAGCCTCTAACATACTGTAGGTTTTTAGCCGCAGAGTGTCCTGTCCGTAGCGGTTTTCGGTGACCACTTTAACGCCACCGGCTACGCCGCCGACCGAAGTTAATGCCCAACCGTTGACTGAATTCCAAATCCAATCAGTAATGGCTTCAGCACATTCACCGACGCAGTCTTCGGGCGATGCGCCACCTTCAGCGGTGCCGCCGTCTGGCATGGCGACCTCAATATAGGTTTTCAGCCCTTCCCAGGTGTCGCAGACGTCGCAATTTTCTAAGCTTCCGCCAATGCCGCCTTCGCCATTGGCCCCGTGGCACACGACGCAGGTATTGGCAGCCGCTTGGAAAAAGGTTTGCCCTTTGGCGACACGCTCGATGCGGATTTCTTCGCTCACTGCGTTTTCAACGTCCCCGATTGTCGGTGTGCTGCTGGAGCTATTTGAAGCGCTAACCGAAGTACTGCTGGATTGGCCGTCGACTGTGGTGGAGTAGCCGTTAAGAATATAGGCAGCGGTATCGCGGGCGCAGTCGTCAACACAATTGCCGGCGCTATTTTTCGGCATGGAGTCTGTAATGTACTGCGCTAAGCCGTCTTGTGTTGTTCTCGCTGGAATAAGTAGTTCAATCGGGTTGCTACCGTTACCATCTGGGCCATGGCAGGTCTCGCAGCTCAATGCATAAATTTCGGTGCTTTTATAAAATGCCTGGCCGGCGACTAAATTGGGCACGTTGGCGTTTGCTTCGGAGCTGGAGCTAAGCGTTGCTTGCGACGAAGACTCGACGCTTGAACTCGAACTTTCAGCTAACGAAGCGCTACTCACTATTACCGGCGCAGAGCTCGACGCGACCGGCGCGCTGGAGCTAAGCGTGACCGATGAGCTTTGCACCGCCGTTATCGACGAAGATGTGGTATTCAACTCGCTACTTGGCGTATCTGTATCGCCAGGCCCCACACACCCGCTGAGTGCAGCGGCAAGGCCAAGGCTCGCGATGAGTCTTGCAGCACATATGAATGAAGGCATAATCTTGGCTCCGCCAAAAGGTCTAATAAAGGTGAGGGCTTGTACTGTGCGCGGCAACATCATTATCCCTCCTCACTTTGGCAGAAAATATCGGACTCTAAAAAATGCTTAACTGATGTGGTAATTCGGCCATCGGTTTTAAACTCGGTAACGCACTGATCGAATAGGGCTTTGTCCGCGCCGCGGTGATCGCGACCAAAAACAAACTGAAAGGCGATATTGCACGCATTGGTGTTAAAGGCATCAAGGGTTGAAAGCACCGCGGTTAAATCCTCTAAGCTGCTAACCGGTTGGCCGTAGATAAGCTGATTAAAAGGGCCGGGGGCGGCGATCTCGATAAGGTTTTGTGCGTCGCTGGATTCGCGGTCTACAAGCGGCAGAATTTGCGCAATGCGATCGAGAGCAAAGTCGGAGTTAAAGTGACAGGCAACACAAACATTGTCGGGGTCTTGGCGTGCGTCGCGACCGCTTCCCCCAGTGCTGTTGACCGTGAGTGCGTCTAGGTTCAGGCCGATTTGATTATTTAAAATTAAATAGGCCGTGCGCAATTTGTAGCCAAACTCTTCGTTACCTTTGTAGACTTGTTTCCAGTTGCGATCGGAAAAATAGCCGGTTTTTTCTTCGCGCGGGTTGTAACCGTTGTCGTACAGGCTATAGCCGCCGGTAAAGAGTTCTTTCCAAGGCTTTTCCTGATTATCCTGAAAAATGTAGTGCTTCATCGCCATGTAAACGGGATTCTGGCGTTTGCCATCGCCGGGAAGCCAGTTCATGTGAGCATTGATGTACATCGAAAATTTTTCGATAAACTCGTCGTTGCTCATCATCTCATCGACGTGGGACATTGGGTCGGCTATCGTAAGTTCAGCCGCCGTTGCGGAGCGCCCGTAAAGGGTGCTGTGGAGTTTTTGGCTGCACTGCATCGCTGTCGTGGCAAAACTGGGCGCTGCGGTCAATAAGGTTGCGGCAACCGCTAGACTCCCCAGAGGACTGATAAGCCTTTTGATGGTTATCATGATGGATTCCTTTAAACTTTAGGCGTTGTGAATACCGTAGGCGGATTGCTCTCGGCCCCAAATTATGAGGCCCGAACCCAGCGGTATCTGGTGTTAGAGCGTCTTATGCTTGACTAAATATAGGTCTTGATACTTTGTTAACCGAGCATATAGGGAATTTTAACTTTATCGCTTGGACTGCGTCACAATTGGCGATAGTTGGCGCTTGAGATGATCTTTTTGTTAGTTGGTACGCACTTGTGAGGCCCTTGCGCCCTTAGCTTTATGGTCAAGTATTTAAGGCAG
>DATBNJ010000137.1:0-10878 GCA_036554385.1 Marinagarivorans sp.
GAGCTCCCGGGTGGTAATCCTCACCGCTTCGCCGTCGTCGAGGAACTGAATGGTCGCATCGGTGATTCCCACATCCTCCAAAGCGGATCTCACGTCTTCGATCTCCGCCCCGGCAGGGTTGGGTGTCTGGAGGGCGAGCCCTCCCACGAAATCGATCCCCAGGTTGAGTTGGCGGACGCCGAGCGCGGCGAGGGATATGAGCAGTGCAACCGCCGAGATAGCTAGCCATCTCCTGCGATTGCCCACGAAATCGATGGTGGTCTCGCCCCGATTCACCCGCCCGAGCACGCTCATCGTGCGGCCCCCACGATGCTGAACCATCCCCCGCTTCCGAGACGACCGGGAGCAATCAGCTGCACTGCTCTGCGGGTGAAGGTGGTTTTTTAATTCGGCAAGATAGCAAAGCTCTAGCGGCTGCGAGGAAAAAATCTTTTTATTGGAGAGAAACGGTCGGAAGTTTTCAGCTAGGTATTCCTGTCTCTGTAAAAGAGGATATGTTAAATCACCACATCCGCTTATTGTCTGTCTTTCGTTGGCGGTTAGAGCGCCTCGATCGCAATAGCCGCTGGCATAAAACCTTGAGTTACTATGTTGATTTACTTGCCAAAAAGGTTCAGGGCTTGGGAGGCAATCCATTTGTCGTGCCCATCACGCCAGACGGCGATCCCGTCAAATTAGGCATTTATCCCCGCAAAGATAACCCAGTAGATTCACCTGAAGACCATGGCGGAATCGCCAACCAACCAGACGATACATATTTCGAGCCGGGTTTGGACGATTGGCTGGGTGGCACCAAGGGCTTACCAGACCCCGAAGTCGCTAAACCGATCATGATAACGGGGAAAATTAGCGGTATTCTTCACGATCACTTCGGTGATTTTGAAGGATTTACGTTAGAAGCGTATAACGGCCAACACTATCAATTTTTCAGTGTAGAAAGCGAAATATTAAGCATCGTAGAAAACGCACAGGACAAACGCAGGGTAGTCACTGTAGTCACCACTACCAAAGATAGTAAGCACGTGCGCCGGTTATTATTAGGATAATCGTTTATTTTGTATCCTATGCATCATTTAATGCATAGGATACATTTTATAAATGACAAATGAATAACAAAGTAGACGCACCTGAATGGGCGCAACTATTTGCCCAACGTGAGTGCCATGTCGCCCCTACCGATTATTAACATCGCCACACTCATGCGCTATCCGCACATCTAGCAGCCTCTATATCCCCCCAACGGAGAAATCTCTCATAAAAAGACAATAAAAAGCATTGATGGAATACCTCTTGCACACTCCTTAAAGGCGTATCACAGGAAAAACGCAAATTTCAACCCGAAATTTTTGGAGGGTAAACTATGGCCACTATGACAAAAACAAATGCTTTTGGTGTGAAATCAAGCATTGGCGCCGCGACACCAGAACAGCCGATTAACGAGCCGCCCGACGAGGTGCCTAATCATCAGCCCCAAGAAATTCCTCCCGATCAACCCCAGGAAACACCGCCTCTTGAGGAACCACCGGAAGTGCCTCGCGAAACGCCCCCAGAGGAGCTGCCCCCCCGATAGCCCCGATGAGGTCCCGCAACGGGGCACTTCTGGAGCCGCGTCACAGGCAATGCTTTAAAATCAGCGCGGCTTTTCATACAGACCAATGGTCGCCCGCCACGGCAAACTTAACTCGTAAGTTATGCCGTCTTCCGAGCGGCCAGTAAATCCCCGCTGCGAACTAAAATACAGCTTGCTGCCATCGGGGCTAAAGGCGGGGCCGGTGATTTCGGACCTATCTTGATTATGCAAAGTGATTAAAGGCAAGGCGCCACCGGTCGGTGTAATGGCGGCTATTTGCATATTGCCGCCATCCTCGGCTACTAATAGCTCGCCGTTTTGGCTAACCTCGATATTATCGACGCCAGTTAACACAGGCTTAATAAAGTTGGCCGCGTCGTAAACGATATTGAGCGCGTAGTCTGCAAGCGCCAGCGACCAGACCCGATTATCGATTTTTGTGGTAAAAAACACCGAACCATTGTGGTACACAATGCCCTCGCCGCCGCGAAAACGCGCCGCCTCTTTAACTTGGTAACGCGTCGGTTGCGTTTTTGCCGAGGGGTCTGCAATAGCTTGCCAAGCCAGTGTCGGCGCATTGTTATTTAAAACGCCGACCTCGAGTTTGCCGCTGCTTAAATCACCGGCTTTTGTCGGCGTAAACCGATAAAGGCAACCATCAGGCTGGTCCTCCGTAAGGTACATTTGGCCAGTTTTTGGGTCCATGGCGACGGCTTCATGGTTAAAGCTGCCCAGTGCAGGCAATACACGGGCTGGCTTTTTGCCCATCGGGTCGCATTCGTACACTTGTCCAGTGGGCGTCTCTTCGCAACTTAGCCAAGTATTCCAAAGGCTAGCGCCGCCGGCGCAGTTGCGGCTGGTGTTTCGTAAAATCGAATAGGCATCGACCACGTCCGCTTTTTTATCAAACCGAATTGCACCGCAGCCGCCGGTATCGTTGTTCATCTCACTATTGGAGACATATACCCAACCACCGTCAGGGGTGCCAAAACAGGTGCCGCCATCTGGCGCGCTGTGCCATAAATAGTCGGATTCGGCTGCGGGCGCACTGCCCGACTTAGCCACAATGCGTAACGTTGCGCCCTTAGGTAGGGTTGCTTGGTGGGTTTCGTCCAACCAGGTTTCATCGAGCCTATTGGTAATAGACTTTGCCACCGCGTTGGCAACACTAGGGGCACTCGCCATTGCGACCATGGCATGGCTGAGGGCTTTTCTTCGGGTTGTCATTCGTTTGGGCCTGTTATCGTAAGCTTTAATTTACTGGCTAATGTTTACTGGCTGATATTCTCTGACGGAATGTTAAGCAACGGGGCCATCTGTGTGCAAGGTATGGCTTTAAAGTTTTGCGGCGCTTCTGGCATCCGGTTGTGACCATCTTGCACGACCATTAGCCCTTCAGTCCAAGGACCACCCAAATTAACAGAAGTTACCTCGAGGCCATCGGTTTCTGCTGCGCCATCACATGATTTTTAGAAATATGGTACGCCGCGGCAATTTCTGCCACCGTCGATAGTGTGCCGCCTTATAGCGTGACGAACATCAACACGTGCATTGCATATTCTGCGTAACGGGTGACGCGCATAACCTACCCTTACGCTATAGGGCGCTTTAATTGTTAAACCTTTTTTTGTGGCCGTTATCAACCACCTAAGGCCTTGTGCGGGTGGGCTTACTTCAGCGCGCTTAGCCGGGCCTGCCGTCCGCGCGGGGTTGAACTAAGATAGGGCCATATAGGGCGATAAACACAGCAAACGCTAGTACCCAAGCAATGGCAGATAGGTTAACGCCCAACCTAAAATCAAACAGTCCTAACGCAACCAATAGGCGCAAAACGGCAGCTGCGCTAATCGCAACAAAAATCAACCAGCCCCAGCGCAGCAGTGCGAGTGGCCGGCCCGTATGACCGACTGCCACGCGCACCATGACCGCTAAAATAAGCGTGCCTATTGCGCCAACTCCCATGGCGTGAAGCCATACACTATTACTAAAAGACGGCCAAAAATGACCGAACGATCTTAACGCGAGTGCGCAAACAAGCCAAAAATACCCCAAGTGCAAAACCCACAACAAAGGCTCGCGCCAGATTTTCCAGCTAAACCACGTCACTAAACGCAGCGCGTGCACTGCCGCGGCTGTGCCTGCAAGCCAACCTATGACAGCAGCTGGCGCAGACAAAGTATCAGCCACCAAAATGGCCGCAAGCGCGACTAGCGCAATAATGTCGATAGTTTGACTGCGCTTCAACACAAGGTTATGGCCTTGTGTGCGCAACCAATTTTGGGTAAAAGCTGGGATAATGCGGCCTGCGATAATCGCTATTAATAGTGCAACTAAATCTAATCCCATGATTTGGCCGGTGTTCAACCAATGACTTTTGCCACTGACAAAACCTAGGTGCATGCAAACATTACCCGCGAACAGCAAGCTCAAAACAAACACCAAGGCGAGATTTCGATAATTTTGGTGGCGCCAAAGTGTGACCCCGACGTATAACGCCACCACCGGCAAAAAGGCCAAATCGACCACAGCCACCACACTGGAAGGTAGCCAGCCAATAAGCCACATTGCCAAGCGTCCCGCCAGCCACAACCCCACCAGCGCCAACAGCCAACCACCTTGCAACGGAGCCGCTGCAGTCCAGTTAGTCAACGCCGTCAGGACAAACCCAGTAATCGCGGCAGACACAAAGCCGTACAGCATCTCATGACTGTGCCACTGAAGCGGCGCCCACCCCATGGGGATGTTCATGCCACTAAATAAAAAGGAAAGCCACGCGAATACCACAACTATGGCATAACACGCTGCGGCAAGAAAAAACACGCGAAACGGGTGAGCCAATATTGGCCAGCCATTGGCTTTTGTTGCGGCGGAATGATGAGCAATCACAAAACGACTCCTACTAGCAAGGCCCCATCCTAAAACGCCACCCTCGGCGTTTCACGGAGTCAGAATAAAAAATGCGGTTTATTATTACTAGCCAAGGGATCACAAACGGGTACGACTTCGTGATGGCTATAAACATTAGCGGCACTCAGCAAAAGTGTGTCAATCGCATAGCTTGAATAACGCAGTCACCCAGAGCGCACCACGGCGATAGCCTCCCGCCCAGATCAAACATGCATGTACTTTACAGCGTTTTAAGGTGCATTCACACCGTGCCTTAAAGTCATGCATTCGCTCAACCCTTAAGGGCGACCTCTCCTATCGCAAACTTTAGGCTCGGACTTGCCACTGATAATTTTTCAGCATACTGCCAGTAGGGCTTGCCCCAGTATGGCCTAGTCGTTTGGTATGCGTGCGGTGAAGAGTTTAAGCAGTAAAATTTGCAAGAATATTGTGTTGGCTGAACACTTTTATCGGCATAGTTTAGCGGCATAGTTTTTATCGTTGGCGCCAGTGCAGCCAGTATTCACGTCGCCCTACATTTAAATCGGATTAAAAACGTACCCGTACTTAACGATTAATCAGCCACTAATTTATAACCCACCCCATAAACGGTTTTAATGTAATTCATCGATTTTCGGATATTAATTTTTTTACGCAGGTTTTTAATGTGACTGTCGATGGTGCGTTCGTAGTGCTCTAGGTACTTTCCTTGGGTGCATGTAAGTAGCTCTTCGCGAGTAAACACTTGCGAGGGCTTTGCCATAAGTTTTTTTAATAATTGAAACTCCGTGTGCGTCACGACAACATCTTGGCCATCTACCTGCACCTTGTGCTCGCTGAGAATAAGCGTAAGCGGGCCGTGAGATAGCTTACAAACAGAGGGTTCGGGGTATACCCGCCGCAAAATTGCGCTTACGCGGCACATAAGCTCTTGCGGGCTAAATGGCTTGCACACGTAATCATCAGCGCCAACGGCAAAACCATTAATGCGATCAGATTCGTGAACACGTGCGGTCAGCAAAATAATGGGTACCGTCGACAATTTCCTAATGGCTTTGCAAACGCTATAGCCATCCATATCGGGCAACATAATATCGAGAATAATCAAATCGGGCGGGCAACGTTCAACCTGTGCCAGTGCCTGCGCGCCGCGGTATTCTTGATGGCACTGGTAACCTTCGTTATGTAAATATTTCGCGATAACATTCGACAATCGTTGCTCGTCCTCAACTAACAGCACAGTCCGTTTATTCATTGCACTACGCCCGCGCCGAAGGAAAGGTTAAGCGCATTAATAGGCCACCATAGCGGCTGTGCTCGGCGGTAATGGTGCCGCCATGGGCGGTAATAATCTCCTTACAAATGGCTAGACCCAAACCGGCGCCGCCGCTAATGCGGTTGCGCGAACTTTCTACCCGGTATAGCCGATCAAATAAGTGGGTGAGCGATTCGTCGGCCACACCCGGCCCAGAATCTTCAATGACTAATTCGCCGTATTGCGGGTGTTGTGCCACGGTAATCCACAACTTACCATTTGGCTCTGTGTAGCGCACACAATTTTCTAGCAGGTTTTTTATCACCTGTGCAATGCGGTCGCAATCACCCAGCAACGGCAATTCACCGACTGCATCATCAACCGAGACGTTAATATTATTGGCTTTAAACTTGGCCTCGAAGTGGGTCAGCTCAAGTCGCAAAATTTCAACGAGGTCAAAAGGCTGTTGATTAAATGTTAAGCCCGTTTCTTCCAACTTGGATAGCTCGTGTAAATCATCCACTAAACGCTGAATTTGCAATACATCACCCTTGAGGGCCGCTACCGACTCGAGGTCATATTGCGTTAGGTTATCGCACATCGCCGAAAGCTCGGCAATTAAAATGGCAACGGGAGTTCGCAGCTCATGCGAAATATCCATAAGCCATTGTTTTTGGCGCTTTTCGAACAGGTGTAACTCGTGAGATACGCGGTTAAAGCTCGTCGCTAAGTCTTTAAGTTCATCACGGGTGTTTACCTCGATGTTATCTAGGTACTGTCGTTGGGCGATTTTTTGCGCACCGAGTGTCAGCTTTTTAATCGGTGCGGTAATGTGATGCGCCAAAAGGATGCTTACCAAAGCGGCAAGCACACCCCCTATGCCTATCACCCAATATACAATCGCCATTTGCTGGTCGTAAAAATAGCTGGCTAACGGCAGGATATCCACATTAATCAAGCCAACTTCAATCCACCCCACAGTTTTACCTTGCGACTTTATTTTTTGGTATTGAACACCTTCGGTACGCATCTCGGCTGCGATAAGTACTTTTTTATCGGCATCGAGCAGTGAGGCGCGCTGCAAAAAGGTACCAAAGGGCATTTCCCAATCGCTGCCGGGCGGTGGTGGCGGTGGCATCATTACCGCGTTTTGGGCCTTCTCTTTTTCGCTAAGGCGACTTTTCGCCTCTTCCATGCGCAAAAAAAAGGTGGCAAAAAATCGCTCATTAACGGTTTTTCCCCAAAGCGCAGGCGAATTCACCAGCGCCTGCCAACTGCCGTGAGCTTCGTAATGCTCGCCAAGGTCTTGCGCGAGTAACGCCATCACCTCGGTATCCAAACCATTGAGCGCGTTGCTGTACATGGAGCGGCTAGTGGTATAACTGAACGTAGCAAAAAGCACCGTTAAAAACGCAATAATACCGAGATTAAGACCAATAATTTTATAGGATATTTTTATTTTCATCGCGCGCGATCTCAGTGATTTTCGTTAAGCTGTTTTCAGGGCACACAAATACCAACATTTCGACATTGCCGTTTTATGCCAAATTATTGAACTGCATCAAATCCTAGCCATGCCCAGTACTGGATTTTTTAGCTGTCTGCCACTTTGGTTTATTTGTCTAGCCCGCGCAAGGCGGGCTTCACAGCAATTTTGTGAACTTGAGCATAGCTGGGCTCGATTACATACTTTCTCCACATTCTGCTAAGACTAACTGGCTATAGTGCTCCCGTGCTCTCGCCAACAATAACGGCGATTTTTAATCACCCAATCCGTGAGGCAAATTTTATGTTATCAACTTCCTATACCGACACACGCAGGCTGATGCGTTGCGTGTGCTTAGGCGTTGCAGGTGTTGTGCTGGCTGGCTGTGTAGCCACCGAAAACCCAGAATCTTCCTCCAGCGCTCAAGCGGTTACATCCAGCGCTACCAGTGCTGAACAAACTTCGTCCTCGGTGCCATCATCCAGTGCGCCGCCGTCATCGTCATCACAAAGCTCCGTGATTAGCTCGTCTTCTGCGCCCTCTTCATCATCGCTAGCCAGCTCTAGTTCATCGGCGCCCAACTTAATTACCACACGCCCCAACGGCGGCGCCAAGCAAATTAATGTGGACGGCCGCTCGCGCAGCTACAACCTTTATGTGCCCGACAGCTACCCAACCGACCGGGTAGTACCTTTGGTATTGCGCTTCCATGGTTTAGGCGGCAATGGCAACCAAGAGATGAGCTCGACAGGGTATCGCCAAATCGCCGATCAAGAAGGTTTTATTTTGGTGACACCTTCAGGGGCGCCTGGCTCGGCTGGCAACGCGTGGAACGTGGGCCCTTGCTGCACCAGCGAGCGCAATGTCGATGACGTGGCCTTTGTAAAGGCCATTATCGAAGAGGTGAGTAAGGTCGCCAATATCGATAATAAGCGCATCTACGCCACAGGCTTTTCAATGGGCGGCGGTATGACACATTATTTAGCCTGTCACGCGTCCGACGTTATCGCGGCCTTTGCGCCCGAGGCCTTTGATTTACTGCAGGAAAACGTTAACCAATGCCAGCCAGCGCGCGCCGTACCATTATTAAGCCAACGCGCCACCAACGATAACCTTGTGATTTACAACGGCGGCGAAGATTGCTTGACCGGTGTGTGCATTAACTTTTTGGGCGCAATGGACACTAACGAAGTATGGAAGCAAAAAAACGAATGCACCAATCAAACCACCAATACCAATGGCTGTGTGATTAGCACTCAGTGCACCGACGGTGTAGAAGTTGGCCTGTGCTCCACCAACAGCGGCCACTCTCCGGAAAATGCCCAACGCGGCTGGGACTTTATGAAGCAATTCACCCTGCCCTAAACCCGCAAACTGCCGGGCGGCGGTTACTGATTAGTCCAGGAATCGCCCGCCCCAGTGCGGTGTATCAAATAGATAGTGCACAAATTGAAGCTCCTCGGGGCGGTCTGCAGCAAGGCACGACCGGCTGTGAGGGGCCTTCCCGAAGGGCGGGGCGCCGGAAATCTCAGTTTTTAACACTGGCCTAAACTCAAATAGGCGCCACAGCTAAGTGTGCCATTTGTCTAACCCACCGCACTAGGTCCCCGGTGGGTGCCACACATTCCCACTGTTTGTAAAATTCCGGTCAAAAGCGTAATATTCGCAGCCTTTTTTGGCCTACCAGACCCTTCGATCATGCTCAGTCACTTCTTCCAACACGAGAATAACACGCTGTCTTTTAACCGCGAGCAGGCTAGTCAGTTCGCAAAAGAAGTTGCTGGGGATTACAACCCCTTGCACAACGTGGATGCCAAGCGGTTTTGTGTGCCGGGCGATTTGTTGTTTGCGGTTGTGCTGCTAAGGTACGGCATATCACAGACGATGCAGTTTTCATTCGACACCATGATCACGGAAAAATCGCTGATCACATTGCCTGAACCCGCAGCTACACTGGCCTTTTCTGACGGCAATAAAACCTATATGACGGTGATGCGCTCGGGCGACAACAATACCGACCCAGGCACTGTTGAAAGCATTATCAAACAATATGTGGCTTTTTCTGGCGAGGCCTTCCCGCATATTCTGGTACCCACCATGTCGGCCCAAAACGTGATGATCAACCCCAAGCGCCCGATGGTGATGTACCAGAGCATGTCGATTCATTTTGACCGCACCGACATTAAAAACCCCAACCTAGAACCCTTAACGCCCATTTTCACCTACGAAGGCAAGCGCGGCAGCCTTACCCTGCCTTTCAACTGGAAAGACGGTGACGAGCTTGTTGGTAAAGGCGAAAAAATCATGCTCGTTTCCGGCGTTACCGAATACGACAAGCCGGCGATGGACGAGCTGATTGAGCGCTACAACAACAGTATGGCGTAGGCGTTTGGAGGGCGAGTTAATGTCACCCCTGCCTAAATTCGGCGGTGAAAGCAGTAGGCAATGGTCACGAATATCAGCGATAATACGCGTCCGATTTTTGCTATACATTAAAATTAGGCTATTTTTAATGGCAAATAATTTTGATTACCGTTTTATTTGAGCAAGTCTAATTTGATTTATCAGCTCCAAAAAACCATAAGAATCAGACTGTTACCTCAAACAATATGCATACTGCAACACAGTTGTCGCTGTTGCAGTATGTTACTCACATATGGCAAAGGACCGAGCACGTGCCCATAAAAAAAATTTTTATTACATTTGCAGTTTTAAGCTTTCTTACCTTTAAGGCTCACGCCGAAGAAAATTCTAAGGCCCTGTATATCGCCACCAAAAAACCTAGCGAATTTGATGTGATGTACTCAAGGGTCTCCAGCAACATGACGGGCGCAGCGATTGGGGGCCTGATTGGGGCTGGCATTCAAGCTGGCGTAGAGTCTAGCAAAGATGCCGAGCGACGCGAGTCACTTCAGCCCCATGTACCAAAAGATATTTGGGAAACAGCATTTAACGGGCCACTCTATAAGAAGTTTGAGCGAGCAAACTTTAAAATTTTAGAAAAAGATGGAAAAAACGGTATATCTATTCAGATTATTCCAGAAATGCATGGTTTTAAAGTGGTGGACACAAATACAAAATTGATGTCTGCATTTATTAGCTTTCAAGCCAAGTTCTACAAGAACGGAAAATTGGATAATACCGATAATTATTATCTTATTCACAAGCAAAAGCATAGCTTTGAAGGGCTAACAGAAGATCCCGAAAAGGCAATGAAGCAATTGGAGTCGATAATACGAAAAGGTGCTCGACGACTCGCAAACAAAGTTATTTATAGCAATAAGGAAAACTAGCATGAAAAAGATATTTGTTTTAATTGCAGTAGGTTTATTACAGGCTTGTGCATTTACGGATGCGCAACTGGATATTGGCGCTAACCCAGATAGTGACATTGTTGGCCCCGTGAGTGAAGCTGATGTTATTAAGTTTAAGCTTCCCGAAATGGAAGATGCGCGCGACGACAAACAACGTATCGGCTGGAAGAAAAATGGCTACGGCCAAAACACAGCAGACATTACATCATTGCTACCGGTCGAAGACATCGTTGAGAACGCGTTTGTAGAAGCCATTAAGGATAATGGTCACGAAGCCGTTATGGACAATGCAGAAGTTGCGATTACCGGCACTGTTGACCGATTTTGGTTCGAAACGGATACTAATTTTTGGACCGTTGAGTTTATA
>DATBNJ010000151.1:0-2624 GCA_036554385.1 Marinagarivorans sp.
CCTCGGCGCGATGGCCAGTGATTCGCGATGACCACAAACTCGTTTCCCTTATTGGTTTTAAAGGTGGCCTGCAAAATATCGCGGGTGGCGTTGCGCTTGAGCACTACGTGATTAAAGACGGCATGCTTGTCGACACTAAACCGGTGTTTATCGTAAATAAGTGCGGTATCAATGCCTCGCTTGTCTTGCGTATCAGCGTGGACAACACCGTAGTGGCGACCCGGTAAATCGAGCTGGTTAATCAGTTTGTTGATAACGCCCTTCGATTCGACCTCGCACACCCCTAAAATATCGGGCCCTTGCCGATTGTTCATGGCGCAGATCACCTTTGCAAGTTGGCGAATTTTTTGTGCGAGTACGGCATCGCTCCAGCCCGCCAACTCGTTCGCCAGTGCCCTCTGTAGCCATTCTGGGCGCGCAGTACTGTGCTCAACGTCAAACAGGTTTTCTAAATTCCACCACGCCAGCGTATAGGTCATAAGTCCCCCGAGCTAAGCTCTGCGAAAGGCATTGCACATCAATTATTTTACAGATGAGCCGTTACGCCTTTGTGGCAATTCGGTGACGGCGGTGCGCCAGTGGTATTCTTTTTCCTTAGGTATTCGCGAGCTGACGGGTCATCTATACTGATGCTATAACTTGATTCCAGTGTTTAGGTGAGTATGCGTTTTACCCAATGGTTGTCCCTGAGTGCATTGCTGTTCGTCTGGGCGGGTGGCATTGTGCCCTCGGTCGCCGAAGCGGAATTTACGCCGCTAGAGCCCGAAAACTGGGTGCCAGCATCGTCGTTGCCGCTGGCCCCTCACGATTATCCCATGCCACTGACATTAATGGATGTCATCGAGTATTACCCGCAGTCGCCCGTATTTAACCCACTGATTCCAGAGCATGCGAGCCTTTCGCCGCTGCAACTTGAAGCCAAGCGGCAAAAAACGGTGAAGGTACTGCTCGGCTATAGCATTCCTGCTGGTGTTGCCACGCGTATGACATGGGTGCCGTCACAGTCTTTTAGTGGCCTCGATGTGAATACGCCCGTACTTGTGGTTAACGGTAAGCAACCGGGCAAAACCTTGTGTTTAACGGCTGCCGTACACGGCGACGAGCTAAACGGCATCGAGATGGTGCGCCAAGTGATGTATGGGCTTAATCCCAGCGCATTGCGCGGCACCGTAATTGGCGTGCCCATTGTTAATTTAATGGCTTTTGGTCGCAGCTCTCGATACCTGCCAGACCGCCGAGACTTAAACCGCTATTTTCCGGGCAACCCCTACGGCAGTTTGGCCTCTCGGTTTGCTTATGCTTTTTTCAACGATATTGTTCGCCATTGCGATGCCTTGGTAGATTTACACACAGGCTCGTTCCACCGAACTAACCTAATGCAGGTACGCGCTGATTTAAGCACGCCGAGCGTGGCAGAATTAACCAGTGGCTTCGGTAAAATTGTCGCGCTGAATACTCAAGGCAATCCCAGCTCTTTACGTGCGGCTGCGGTAGCCGCGGGTATTCCTGCAGTGACTATGGAGGCCGGTGAGCCCTTAAGGTTGCAAAAAGAGGTCGTATTAGACGGTGTTGAAGCGCTGCGTACCCTGCTAAAAAAACGTGGCATGATCGACCACTCGGTTTTTTGGCGTGAGCCCGACCCCGCTATCTACCAGTCCTCTTGGGTGCGCACACCCAACTCGGGCATTTTGTTCAGCCAGGTAAAGCTTGGGGCGAGGGTAAAAAAGGGTGAAATCCTTGGGACGGTCACTAACCCCGTAACCAGCGAGCGCTTTGTGATTAAATCTCCCTACAACGGCACTGTTATAGGTATGGCTCTGGATCAATTTGTTTTGCCCGGTTTTGCCTCTTACCATATTGGCTTGCTTTCAAATGCTGATACACCGGTGCAACCTACACTTGATAGTGATGGTTTTGAAGATGAATAAGCATGCTCGGGTGATGCCTTGGCGTAACGCTCAGCGGCATTTGGCCTTAGTTATGGGCCTTGGCAGATGGTGTCGAGGTGCTTTGGGGCTTTGTATTTGTGCAGCAACAATGTCCGCTGCCGCTTTAAGCCCAAAGGGAGTGGAGCAATGGCAGCAAGATCTCGATTTTTATCGCACCGAGCTACATAAAAAGCATATCGATCTATTTCATAAAATCGATAAAGTCGACTTTGATGATTATTTAAAAAAGTTGAAATCGTCACTACCGGTACTCACTGAAGAGCAAGTTTGGGTAGAGCTTATGCGCCTAACTCAGCGCGTAGGTGATGGCCACACATCGATGCCGTTATGGCAACAAGAAACGCAAAACTTACCGTTCGAAGTAGCTTTTTTTCAAGGCAAGGTCCATGTGACTGCAGCACCCAAGGAGTATGAAGCGTTATTGGGAAGCGAGCTGTTAACCATTAATGGCGAGTTGGTATCGACCGTCGCTAAAGCGGTTTCCGAGTTAGTCCCTTTTCGCGAAAACGCCTATTCTAGTACTGTGCGTACGGCGCAATATTTATTGAACGCACAAGTGTTGATAGGGTTGGGGGTTATTGCTGGAGGTAGTGATATTCCGCTGAGCTTTCAGACCGACGAAAAAAAGGTGTACCTCAAAACGCGTGCCTTCACATCGCCAAAGCTGCCCGCGAG
>DATBNJ010000174.1:0-26577 GCA_036554385.1 Marinagarivorans sp.
GGCTGTCCTGCCAAAGCATGGGCTCCATTTAAGCGCTCTGGAAAATAATCAATCAGCACCCTTCAAACGGTTAATTTTTATTTGCTTGAATAGTTACTTAAAAATAATAATCAGGAGAAAATTATGAGGCTTGTCACGGTAAGCGGGCGTTTGTTTAAACGCGTGATCACGCATTGTTTAGTTGCTGTGCTCGCGCTTGGCTCCGTGAATTGTTTTGCCGATGTCAGTTTGCCGAAGCTCGTGTCATCGGGCATGGTGCTGCAGCGCGATATACCGGTTAAGGTTTGGGGCTGGGCCGAGCCGGCAGAAAAAATTGTTATCACAATTGGCGATGTCCAAAAAACAACCCAAGCCGACGCGCAAGGGAACTGGCAAACGGTATTGCCCGCAATGAAGGCTGGCGGCCCTTACTCGTTGACGATCCAAGGCAATAACGAGATCACCTTGGACGATGTATTGGTGGGCGACGTCTGGTTGGCTTCGGGTCAATCGAATATGGAATTAACGTTATCTCGAGCTGAGCCTTATTTTGCTGATTTGGTGCCGACTATTAACAATAGCCGGATTCGCCAGTTCGAAGTGCCCGACCACTATAATTTTAAAGGCCCACAAAAAGACCTAGCGACCGGTGGCTGGAAAACCGCAACCCCTGACAATATTCGCAAGTTTTCGGCAGTGGCCTACTTTTTTGCCGATAGCATTCAGCGCGCCGAAAACGTGCCTATTGGGATTATTAATGCAAGCCTTGGCGGCTCGCCCGTGGAGGCTTGGCTTAGCGAAGATGTGTTAAAAAATTACCCCGTACCCTACGCCGAAGCTTTGATGTTTCGCGATGACGACATGATAAAAAAAGTCGAAGCCAGTGATCGAGCGCGCAACAATAGTTGGTATGGGACACTGTTTAATCTTGATTTAGGCATACAAGAGGGCAAGTCCGCGTGGGCGACGCCAGCGCATAACGATGACGCTTGGCAGCGCGCATGGATACCGGGCTATTGGTCCAACGAACAAACCTTGAGTGCGGGCCCGAAGGCGGGCGAGCGCAAAGCCAGCTATCGCAATGTACCTGAGGGCGAGGGTAGTGTTTGGTTTCGAAAAACCATAACGCTAAGCCAGGACCAAATTAAACAACAAGGGCAGCAGCCGGCGCTGTTAATTATGGGCACCATAGTGGATGCCGATGAGATTTTTGTGAATGGTGAAAAGATCGGCAATACCACCTATATGTATCCGCCTAGGCGCTATAGTGTGCCTGCAAAACTGCTTAAACCCGGTGACAATACAATTGCCGTGCGGGTTATTAATAACGCCGGGTTGGGTGGCTTTGTGCCAGCAAAAGACTATCTGTTGCAATTGGCAAATACCCATATTGATTTACAAGGTGAATGGTTATTTAAACGCGGCGCAACAATGCCTGCACTGCAGTCGCAAACCTTTGTTCGCTGGAAGCCCGGTGGCCTTTACAACGGCCTGATTGCGCCCTTAACCCAGTATGCCATCAAAGGTGTTATTTGGTATCAGGGGGAGTCGAATGCCGGTCGCGCTGAAGCCTATGCTGAGCGTTTTCCAGCGTTAATTAACGATTGGCGCGGTAAGTGGGGCATGGGTGATTTTCCGTTTTTATTTGTTCAGTTAGCGAATTATGTCTCGCCCGGCGCAGCTAAGGACGAGCGCGGTAACTGGCCTGAATTGCGCCAAGCGCAAGCCCAAACCTTGAGTGTGCCCAACACCGCTATGGTGGTGACAATTGACGTTGGCGACTGGAACGATATTCACCCACTCGACAAAAAAACCGTAGGCGATCGTTTGGCGAAGGCCGCGCAGCATTTGGCCTATGGGCACGATGTGGTTTATGCCGGGCCAGTGCTCAGGTCGGCAAAGCGCAAAGGCCGAAACGTCATTTTAAGCTTTGAATCTGCCGATGGCCTTAAGGCTAAAGGGGGAGAGCTACGCGGTTTCGAGTTGGCCGGGGATGACGGCCAGTTTTATCCTGCCAAAGCAAAACTAAAAGGCGACGAGGTTGTACTTAAGAGCAACGAGGTTAGGCGACCTCAACAGGTGCAATACGCTTGGCGAAATAACCCCGAAGGAGCCAACCTCTACAATGAGTCGGGTCTGCCGGCGTCACCTTTTCGGGTTGACGCGTTATAAGGGCGTAAAGACTTGCCGTGCCTTCACGCCGCTGCCTAGCAGCGGCACTCTGTTGGCGGTTGTTAACCTGAAACGCCATCCGTGGCTCTCTGAAAGTTGCATTGGGCCTTTAACCTGCAGCCTAAATTTGCTAACTTGCGCCCCCGTTTCTCCCGGCTTCCGTCTCAACTGTTACCGCTATGATGATTGGGTATAGTATGGCGCGGGTATCATTCCACAGGGTTCCTCATGGTTAATAAAGTTAAAACGCCCTGTATTGGCGTTTGTTCTACCGGCATTGGTGACAGCGTTTGTCGTGGCTGTAAGCGCTTTACCCACGAAGTTGTCGACTGGAACGCCTATAACGAAGCGCAACGGGTTAGCATTTCCTTGCGCTTAGATGCCCTGTTGCGGCAGGTGTTGGAGTCGCGGGTTGAAATTTTTGACGAGCCTTTGCTGCGCCAGCAGCTCAGTCATCAAAAAGTGCGTTATCACCAAGAACAATCGCCATACTCTTGGTTATTTGAGGTGATTAAAGTCGGTGCTAGCCAAATTCGCAGTCTTGAGGATTTTGGTGCCCGGCTGCTGCCAGAATATGCCCATATGAGCCTTCCCGAGTTTAAACAGATGGTGGATGAAGACTTTTTTGTATTGTCTACCGTGCATTACGAACGCTATTTTGCCAAGGTCTTTTAATGCAAGCGATACATGACTTTTTACTCTGTAAAACGCCCGATGCTTGGCTTGAACGCGCCTTGCAGGAGCCCGAGATCCTACTGATCGATCACGCAAACTGCGAGAAAAAAGCAGCCAGCACGGCGATGAATTTGATGTATCGTTACGTCGATAATTTTGATCTGTTACATAAAATGAGCCGTTTGGCGCGCGAGGAATTGCGCCACTTTGAGCAAGTAATCAGTTTTATGGAAAAGCGCGGTATCGTCTACGATGCCACCATTAATGCTGGGCGCTACGCCGCGCAAATGCGCAAACCGGTACGCACCTACGAGCCCGCTAAACTGGTGGATACCTTGATCGTCGGCGCCATTATCGAGGCCCGATCGTGCGAGCGCTTTGCCAAGTTGGCGCCGCATCTCGATGATGAGCTCAATGCCTTTTATGTGTCTTTGCTTAAATCGGAATCGCGCCATTTTATGGATTACCTCGAGCTTGCGCGTGACGCCGCCAATGAGCCCATAGACGAACGCGTGCAATGCTTTTTAGCGCGCGAACAAGCACTTATCGAAGGTGAGGACGAAGAGTTTCGCTTCCATTCCGGCGTGCCAGCGGCGACAACTGCGGCGCTATAATCGCTGGCGAAAACCACCTCGCCGCGCAGGCTAAAACATCATTGTCAATTCATTTTAAGCGAGTGTTAGGCTGTATTCATTCGATTCACCCTAAACAGGGCGTGGGAGCAATGTGATGGAGTTTTTGGGCTTAGAGGCTTGGTTCAAGGCGCTGCACAGTGACGCCTTTATCTGCACGCCAAACCAGCGCTTAATGCGCTTTTACCAAACCCATTACCAGCGCCAGCAGCGAGCGGCCGGTCGGCAAAGTTTCGCCCCCCTAAACTGCATGGCGCTGGAGTTATGGCAAAGTGAACTACTGCGAAAAGCCCGTCTTTCGGTACCCGAGTGTGCGGCAGCGGGCGTGCCTTTAGCGGCCCTGCAAAAACGCCTTGTGTGGCAGCGCATTGTCGATGGCGACGAAACCTTATGGGCAGCGGGCGATGTTTTAGATAGCGCGCTAGAGGCCGATAAATGGTTGGCGGCCTGGGGAATAAACCCCGAGCACATCGAGCAAAGCACCGAAGAGTTCACCTTGTGGCTGAAGTGGCGCGCGCAATACACCGATGCCTTAGCGAAGCTTGCCCGTGATCGCAAGGTGCCTGCAGTTATCGACGAACAAGTAGGCAGCGAGCAACTATTGGCGTTAATTGCCAGCGGCGACTTAAAGCCCTGGTTGCCCAAAGTGGTGGTATTTACCGGCTTTGATCAGTGGCCGGCGCCCCTTAAACGGCTAGCGCAAGCGCTGACCGAAGCCGGTGTTGATTGTCAGCACCACCGCGTTCTGGCGGTGCGTAACAGCGCCGCTCAGCGAGTGGTTTTAGCCAGTCCTAAGTCCGAGCTTTTCGCCGCCGCCCAGTGGGCGTTGGCGCAGTCAGAGCAGGGGCGTTCAGTCGCGGTGGTGGTGCCCGATTTGGGGCAACGCTTGGCGGACGTCGAGCGCGTTTTTCAGCAGGTGTTTGATCCGCTTTCGCAATTGCCCAACGCCAGCTTTGATAGCCGCTTAATTAATATTTCCTCTGGCCAGCCTCTAATGCAATGCCCGCTTATTAGCACGGCGCTGCGCTTATTGGCGTGGTCTGGCCAAAGCACCCCAATGGGCGAACTTAAAACCTGGTTATTGTCGCCGATGGTTGGCAATTTTGGCGACCTAGCGGCGCGTACCGCATTGCTTAGCGACGTCGCTAGCACATTCCCAACCGCGAGTTTGGCGCAGTTAAAAGCCGCCGTTGCCGAGCGCAATAATCGTGCAGAGCATTGCACGGTTTTAGGTACTGCCGACGCGGAGCAAGGCGAAAACCACGCGCTGCCATCGGTTGATCAGCCCTTGGCGCATTTTGCCGCGGTGCTCGAGGCCGTGCATCACCATATTGCTAAGTCCGGCGGTGCAAAGCGCAAACCTTCACAGTGGCTTGAGGTATTCCGGCAGCGTTTAGATGCATGGGGCTGGCCGGGTAGCCGAACACTCACCTCCACCGAGTACCAGCAGCACGAGCATTGGTTGGCGGCGCTCAATAGCTTCGCGTTACTTGACGATATCTCAACGGAAGTAGACTTGACGCAAGCGCTGCGCGGGTTGACTCAGATACTCAAGGCGCCTTTTCACAAACAGACGCCGCCGGCCAAGGTGCAAATATTGGGCGTACTGGAAGCCACCGGGCAGCTTTTTGACGGCGTTTGGTGGCTTGGGCTAGATAGCCACACATGGCCCGAGCCACTGAAACTCAACCCGCTGTTGCCGGCCGCACTTCAGCGCGACCTTAAAATGCCGCGCAGCCACGCAGGGGCAGAGCTAAGCTACGCAAAGTCGATTACGGACCGCCTGTGTCGCAGCGCGCCGGAAGTGATTGTTAGCCACGCCGCCTACGACGGCGACGCGCCCTTAAACCCAAGCCCCCTGATCGAAGCTTTGCCGGCGTTGTCGATAGCCGAACCGAGTTTGCTACACCCGTGGCAAGCCGCGGCAGCTCAGCAAAAACACGCCTTGCAGAGGCTTAACGACGACACTGCAAGAGCGCTGCCGGTGCCGATGGATTTAAAGGGGGGCGTTGGGGTGATTAAGCGCCAAGCGGCTTGTCCGTTTCAAGCCTTTGCCGTGCATCGGCTTAATGCCGTTAACCCAGAAGCGGCATCGGCCGGTTTGGATAGCCGCGATCGCGGCAACGCCATGCACGAGGTATTAGAGTTTGTCTGGCAGCGGCTGGAGAGCCACGAAAGGCTTATTAACGCTACCGACGAGACCTTGTCAGCATTGATTGAAGAGGCGGTGGCCGAGGTGTTGGCTAAGTTGGCGAAAGGCCGGCAGCTTGGCAGCCGGTTGTTGCAGCTGGAGGCCCAGCGGTTGCAAAGCCGAGTTTTACAGTGGTTGGCGCAAGAGCGCCAGCGCGCTCCCTTTGTGGTCTTGCAGCAAGAAAAAACCTTGCCGCTGGAGCTGGCTGGACTGCGCTTGACCTTGCGCATGGACCGCGTCGACTGCTTAGCTGATGGCAAAACATTGGCGGTTATCGATTATAAAACGGGCACCACCAGTGTTAAGAGCTGGCAATGGCCGCGCATCGACGAGCCGCAAATTCCCCTGTACGCGACGGCTTTGCCGAATGTTGGCGCGGCCGTGTTCGCTCAGGTTAATACCCAAAGCATGCAGTATATGGGGCTGACGGCCGTCCCCGATTACTTCGAACAATTGATCGACGTGGCGGCGCACAAGGATTGGCCCGCGAGCTTTGTCGAGCTTTTAGATGAGTGGCGGCAGCAGTTGCAGGCCGTAGCCTCGGCGTTTGTCGCCGGCGATGCACACGTCGCGCCCAAAAATGCGGGCACGTGTAAATGGTGCGACCTACACAGCTTATGTCGCATCAACGAGCACACCGCCAATCAGCAAATGGTCTTGCGTTTAACGGCTGAGCACGAGGGTCAAGCATGAGTCAGTTACCCGTTGATGCCGGCGCTCGCCAGCGCGCTTTAGCGCCCGAGCAAAGCTTTATTTGTGTTGCACCCGCAGGCAGTGGTAAAACCGAATTGCTCACCCAGCGCGTGCTGGTGCTGTTGGCGCGGGTGCAACAGCCCGAAGAGATTCTTGCCATTACCTTTACCCGCAAGGCCGCGGCGGAAATGCAGCACCGTGTGCTGGGCGCGTTGCGCTTGGCGCAAGCGGAGCAGCCCACCGAAACTCACAAGCAGCACACCTGGCAACTCGCGAAGGCCGCTTTGCAAGCCGATGCTACACACGGCTGGAATCTGTTACAAAGCCCGCACCGCTTGCAGGTGCGCACCTTTGATGGTCTGTGCGCCAGCTTGGTTAAAGCCTTGCCGCTGCAAGCGCAGATGGGGGCCGGTGTAATGCTCGGCGATGACCCGGATCGCCTATTTACCTTAGCCGCCAACAATGTGCTTGCCGAGCTTGAAAGCCCCGGTGAGCCGGCCGAGGCTTTGGCCAAGTTGCTGCTGCACCTCGACAACCAAAGCCAGCGCGTGGTCGAGCTATTGGTCGCGCTGCTGAAAACCCGCGCCGCCTGGCTGCCGTTATTGCTGGCTGGCGATGGCCGCATTCGCGAGCACCTCGAAGCGTGTTTAGTTCAAATCCGACAAACTCACATCGAGCGTTTGAGTAACGGTATAGAAGCATCAGCTGCCCAGCGGTTACTCGCCCTGGCGGATTTTGCCGCTCGGCATTTACCGGAGGGCTCGGAAAACCCAGTTCGGCACTGCCAGGGTTTAACGGCGTTGCCGGATGCCTCCGACGAGGGACTTCAGCAATGGCAAGGGCTTGCCGCCTTGTTACTCAGTAGCAGTGGCACGTGGCGCAAGCGCCTAACCAAAAACGAAGGCTTTCCCACCAAAAGCGACGATACCCCCGCGGCCGAGCTCAAAGCACTTAAAGCCAGCTTGACGGCATTGATCGACGGCTTTTCGGCCGATGACGCGCTGCGGCACATGCTTGCTGAAGTGGCTTTGCTGCCTTACCCGCAGTACCCCGAGCAACAGTGGCAAATACTGCAAACACTGACCTTGCTGCTGCCGCGGCTGGTGGCGCATTTACAGTTGGTGTTTGCGGCAGAAGGGCAGCTCGATTTTACCGAAATTAGTTTGCGCGCCGATCGTGCGCTGGGCGATGAAGACGCGCCCACGGATTTGGCCTTGCGCCTAGACCACCGCATTAGCCATGTGTTGGTTGACGAGTTTCAGGATACCTCGTCGAACCAGATGCAATTGATTCAAAAGCTAACCGCTGGCTGGCAGCCCGACGATGGTCGCACGCTGTTTTGTGTCGGCGATGCAATGCAGTCGATTTACGCCTTTCGCAGTGCCAATGTCGGTTTGTTTTTGCGCTGTTTGGGGATGGAGGGCGAGCAGGGCAGTTTGGGAAGCTTGGCACTGGAGCGACTGCACTTGTGCACGAATTTTCGTTCCGATGCCGGTGTGGTGGAATGGATCAACACCGCTTTTTCCAATGCCTTTCCCAAGCAGGTTGACTTAAATTTGGGCGCCGTGCCGTTTAGCCCTGCGGTGGCGTTTAACGCCGATTGTGGGCCGGCCGTGAACGTGCAAGGCTTTGTCGGCGATAACACCGATGGCGCCGAAGGTCGATGGCTGGCGGCGCAAATTCAGGGTTTACTGCAACAAGACGCCAATGCCACGGTGGCGATTTTAGGGCGAGCGCGAAGTCAGCTGTACGCTGTGTTGCCGGCCTTAAAAGCGTCGGGCATTCGGTATCGCGCGGTCGATTTAGACCCACTTGCAGCCGTGCCGGCCGTGCAAGATGTTTGGGTGTTAACGCGCGCACTGCTCGATACTAGCGATACCGTGGCTTGGCTGAGTGTGCTGCGAGCCCCTTGGTGTGGTTTGCGTTTAGACGACCTGCTGGTGATTCGTGAACAGGCGGGCATCAACGTGCTGCAGCAATTGCAATCGACGCTAAAATCCGCTGAAAATGGCGTTAATGTCGTCGAACAAGATGTGACCTCGCGCATTCAATTGGTGCTTGGGGTGCTTGTCGCCAGTTTGCAAGAGCGCCAACGAAAACCACTGGTCGATTGGGTTAAAGGTGCCTGGCTCGCGCTGGGCGCTGCGGCCACGCTTAATACCGAGCAGCAAAACAATGTTGAGCGTTTTTTTGATGCCTTAGCCGAATGTGATGAAGCGCAGCTGGTGCAAAACCCCGAACGTTTAGACGCCTTGCTGAACGAGCTTTATGCCTTGCCAGACCCAGACGCCGGCAGTCAAGTGCAGGTGATGACCATGCACAAATCCAAAGGCTTGGAGTTTGACGCCGTCTTTCTCGTGGGATTAGCCGCTAGCAGTGGTAAGCCCGATGCGCCTTTGATGCGTTGGCACGAACAACTCTTTGATTATCAATTTGTCGGTGAGGATACTGCCAGCACTTGGCTTTTAAGCCCCGTTGGGGAAAAAGGCCAAGATAAAGACGCGCTTTATCAGTGGCTGGGTCATCAGCAAAAAAAGCGTGAACAGTTAGAGGCCTGCCGGCTGTTGTACGTGGCTTGCACGCGGGCAAAAAAACAGCTGTATTTGAGCGCGGTACTTAAACAAAGCGACAAGCAAATGGCTGATGGCGTGCTCGCCGACCCCGCACAAGGCAGTTTGCTTGCCCACATTTGGCCCTCGGTGCAAACGGCGTTTACCGTGCGTTGCCAGCGCCACGACCTCGAAGACCCGCAAGCACAAAACATTAACCACGCGGAGCCTAGCCCCACACAGTTCGATCAAAATTTTAGCCGTCGTGCCTGTGAGGATGTCAGAGCTCAGCTCGAGCAGTTGCCCCAGCGACTAAGCCATTATGCCAATAACGACCCACGCCCTGACAACAGCACCGCCGTCGAAACAGGGCTTGCCGACGACTCAGTAGCTTATGGTACACCTTCGCCGCCAGCGCCAAAGTCAAGCTCAGACCCGCAACAGCCCATCACAAGCCGAGTGGTAGGCACGCTTGTCCACGAAGTCTTGGAGTTACTGGTACCCGCACAATTTGCCCAGCGGCCAGCAACGCAAGCGGGCGCTTGGGCACAGCGTGAGACCGATTGGCAACACTACTACCCCGTCTGGTGTGGCCGAATTGAGCAGTTGCTTGCCGCCAATGTCGAGTCGACAGCGTTTGCCTGTCGCGTACCTAGTGATACGGTAACGGCGTGGTGCGACGCGGTTGCAGCGCAGCTTGATAAGGCGATGGCGGCAACATCGCCGCTTTGGTCTGCACTCGAGTCCGCCGTCGAGGTGGTTGCCGAGTATGATGTCGACAGTGTGAATGCCGAAGGCGAAATTCGCCGTGGGCGCATTGACCTGTGGTGGCGTTCAAAAGAGGGCGGTATTTATCTGCTCGATTACAAGACTGCGGTAATGGCTGCAAAGACAACTCTCGCGGAATTTGAGCAAACACAATTGCAGGCTTATGGTGCCGACCTAGCGCATTATGCCCGCGTATTAAGCCAAATATTAGCGCAACCGGTAACGCCAATATTGTATTTGATCGATAGTCAAAGTTGGTTAACCCTGGATGTTGTCGATGCCGAGTGATTTCAAATCGCAGTCTACGGCGCCGCCGCGTTTGCGAACTGCTTGAGTGTTGCTTATAAAGTTGACTAAGTAGCTTAAAAGCTGCCTAACTTACTTGAAAGTTACCACATAAAAAAGCCCGCAGCCAAAGGGCGCGGGCTTTTTTACAATGTAGCTGAACTAACGACGCTGAGCTTTTTAAGGGCTTAGCTATAGCGGCAAACCGCTACCAGCCAGTGACTTCTTTAAGCGCTTTGCCGATATCAGCTAGACTGCGAACAGTTTTAACGCCAGCATCTTGCAGCGCCGCGAACTTCTCGTCTGCCGTGCCTTTGCCGCCAGAAATAATAGCGCCTGCGTGGCCCATGCGCTTGCCCGGAGGTGCTGTAACGCCGGCAATGTAAGACACAACAGGTTTGGTGACATTGGCTTTGATAAATGCTGCGGCTTCTTCTTCCGCGGTACCGCCGATTTCACCGATCATTACAATCGCCTCGGTTTTATCGTCTTCTTGGAACAGGGTCAAGATGTCGATAAAGTTAGAGCCGGGAATCGGGTCGCCACCAATGCCGACACAGGTCGACTGGCCAAAGCCAAAGTCTGTGGTTTGTTTAACGGCTTCGTAAGTTAATGTGCCAGAGCGCGAGACAATGCCGACTTTACCGGGTAAGTGAATGTGACCGGGCATAATGCCGATTTTACACTCGCCTGGGGTAATCACACCGGGGCAGTTAGGGCCAATTAAGCGCACACCCAGCTCGTCGCATTTTACTTTGGCGTCCAGCATGTCCAAGGTTGGAATGCCTTCGGTAATGCACACAATCAGCTTAACGCCACTGTGTGCCGCTTCGAGGATGGAATCTTTACAAAAGGGCGCAGGCACGTAAATAACGCTGGCATCTGCCTGAGTCGCCTCTACAGCTTCGGCCATAGTGTTAAAAACGGGCAAGCCTAAGTGCGTTTGTCCACCTTTACCGGGCGTTACACCGCCAACCATCTTGGTGCCGTAAGCAATTGCTTGCTCGGAGTGAAAGGTGCCTTGCGAGCCGGTAAAGCCTTGGCAAAGTACTTTGGTGTCTTTATTAATTAATACGCTCATTATTACGCCTCCGCCGCTGCTTTAACAACTTGCTCAGCAGCATCCGTTAAACTCGTCGCTGCAATAATATTTAAGCCGCTATCGGCCAGTACTTTGGCGCCGAGCTCTGCATTGTTGCCTTCAAGGCGAACGACAACGGGAACTTTAACGCCAACTTCGTTAACGGCGCCAATAACGCCTTCAGCAATCAGATCGCAGCGAACAATACCGCCAAAAATGTTAATGAGTACGGCTTTCACATTTTCGTCAGATAAAATAATTTTAAACGCTTCGACAACGCGTTCTTTGGTGGCGCCGCCGCCGACGTCGAGGAAATTGGCCGGTTGACCGCCGTGCAGCTTAACAATGTCCATGGTGCCCATGGCTAAGCCAGCGCCATTGACCATGCAGCCAATATTGCCATCGAGTGCAACGTAGTTAAGCTCCCATTTGGCGGCGTGCGCTTCGCGCTCGTCTTCCTGAGTGGGGTCGTGCATTTCTTTGATTTTAGACTGACGATAGAGTGCGTTGCTGTCAATATTGATTTTGCCATCGAGACAGTGCAAGTTGCCGGCCTCGGTAATCACAAGTGGGTTGATTTCTAAAAGCGCAAAATCGTAGTCTTGGAACATCTTAGCCAAGCCCAAAAAGATTTTGGTGAATTGCTTGATTTGATCGCCTTGTAAACCCAACTTAAATGCGAGCTCGCGGCCTTGGTAGGGCTGAGCACCTGTCAGTGGGTCGATAATGGCTTTTAAGATTTTTTCGGGGGTTTCTTCGGCAACTTTTTCAATTTCTACGCCGCCTTCGGTCGACGCCATAAATACGATACGGCGGGTCGAGCGATCAACCACTGCGCCCAAGTATAACTCTTGGGCAATGTCGGTACAGGACTCGACCAGAATGCGGCTAACGGGCTGGCCGTTTTCGTCAGTTTGATAAGTTACGAGGTTTTTGCCTAACCAGCTACGGGAGAACTCTTCGATTTCTGCTTTAGAGGACACGAGTTTAACGCCACCGGCTTTGCCGCGGCCACCTGCGTGAACCTGTGCTTTAACAACCCACTTATCACCGCCGATAATATCCGCAGCGCTGGCGGCTTCACTGGGGGTTTCTGCCGCGATACCTTTTGAAACGGGCAAACCGTATTCAGCAAATAGCTGTTTTGCCTGATATTCATGCAAATTCATGACTATGTTCCACTGTTAATAACACGCGTTTGCGCGCTTAATGAGTAAAACCCAACACCCAAGTGTTGGGGGTGATCAAAATGTTTTTTTGCAATAAAAACGGCCGCGATTGACGCGGCCGAAACTATTAGCGTTTTTTGCGATTGGGCATATGAATAGCATGCCCGTGTACGGCGAGGGCGGCTTCGTGCACCGCCTCGGATAACGTTGGGTGTCCAAATACGATCATGCCCAAGTCCTCGGCGCTAGAGCCAAACTCCATGGCGATGGCCACTTGCTGGACCAAATCGGCGGCGCTTGGGCCTACGATATGAGCGCCCAAAATGCGGTCCGTTTTAGCGTGCGCTAAAATTTTCACCATGCCGTCTTTGTCGTTTGCCGCCAGTGCCCGACCAATCGCCACGAAAGGGAAGGTGCCTACGTTGTACTCAATGCCTTCGGCTTTGAGTTGTTCTTCGTTTTTACCGACCGAGGCGACTTCTGGGTGGGTGTAGATTACGTTTGGTACTATGTCGTAGTTCATTACGGTCTTTTCGCCCGCAATGCGTTCGGCAACCATCACGCCTTCTTCAGAGCCTTTGTGCGCTAGCATAGGCCCGCGCACCAAGTCGCCGATGGCGTAAACGCCTGGGGCACTGGTTGCACACAAGTCGTTAACGTAAATCGAACCGCGCTCGTCCAGTTTTACGCCGCTGTCGTCAGAAAGTAAGTTTTGGGTGTAGGGGCGACGGCCAACGCAGACGATTAACTTATCGAAGGTTTCAGTTTGGGTATTGCCATCTTTATCGGTGAAGCTGACTTCGACTTCTTTTTTCTTGCCTTTAGATTTAACTTCGGTGCCGGTTACACGGCAGCTTAAGCGAATATCCAAACCTTGTTTAGTTAGAATTTTTTGGGTTTCCTTGGCGATTTGCTGGTCCATAATGGCAAGGAACTTATCCATGGCTTCTAGGCATACAACGCTTGAGCCTAGGCGGTTCCAAACGGAGCCAAGCTCAAGCCCGATCACGCCAGCACCAATAACGCCCAAGCGTTTTGGTACTTCGGTAAACTCAAGAGCGCCAGTTGAATCGACGATAACATCGTTATCGACCGGAGCAACGGGAATATTCACCGGAACGGAGCCTGCCGCCAAAATAACGTTGTCCGCTTCAAGGACTTCTTCTTTGCCGTCGAAATCCACAAATTGCACTTTGCGGTTAGCTAGCAACTTACCGGTGCCATAAAGTGAAGTGACTTTATTGGCCATAAACAAGCCGGAAATCCCGCTGGTTAATTGCTTAACGATGTCGTTTTTGCGGCCAATCATGGTGCTGACATCGATTTTTAAGTCTTTTGTCGAAATGCCGTGAACATCGAAATGATCTTTGGCTTCGTGATACTTATAGGAGCTATCGAGCAGTGCTTTGGAGGGGATGCAGCCCACGTTCAAGCAGGTCCCGCCGTTAACGCCCTTGCCTTTGTCGTCTTTCCATTTTTCGATACAGGCGGTTTTTAAACCGAGTTGCGCGCAGCGAATTGCGGCTACATAGCCCGCTGGGCCAGAACCGATAACAATTACATCATATTTAGTGGACATTGATAAACACCCCAAGTGTGAGTCAGCGAAAGAGCCGGGAGCGCTGAAAGTGCTCGGGTGTGCGTCCCGCCCGGCTCAAAGAAAAAGGAATAGACCGTCTTAAACTTCTAGCAGCATGCGTGCAGGGTCTTCGATCATGTCTTTAATAGCGACCAGAAATTGTACGGCTTCTTTGCCATCGATCAAGCGGTGATCGTAGGACAGCGCCAAGTACATCATGGGTAAAATTTCTACCTTGCCGTTGACCGCCATGGGGCGATCTTGGATTTTGTGCATACCTAAAATGGCTGCTTGTGGCGGATTGAGAATAGGCGTCGACATTAACGAACCAAATACGCCACCATTGGTAAGCGTAAAGGTGCCGCCAGTCATTTCGTCGATACCCAGCTTGCCGTCTTTGGCGCGCATACCGAAATCGCGAATGGTGTTTTCAATATCGGCGATGCCCATGTTTTCAGCGTTGCGCAATACCGGCACGACCAAACCTTTGGGCGTAGAAACGGCAACGCCAATATCTTGGTAGCCGTGGTAAACAATATCATTGCCGTCGATGCTGGCGTTAACAGCGGGTAGGCGACGCAAAGCTTCGACTGCCGCTTTTACAAAAAAGCCCATAAAACCGAGGCGACTGCCGTTATGAACTTTTTCGAATTGTTCTTTGTACTTTTGGCGCAACTCCATAACCGGTTTCATGTTGACTTCGTTAAATGTGGTCAGCATGGCGGTGTTTTGAGAGGCGTCGAGTAAGCGCTCTGCAATACGTGCACGCAGGCGCGTCATGGGCACGCGCTTTTCGGTACGGCCGTCGGAGCTTGGCGTAACAACCGGTGCACCGGCTTGTGCGGCGGCGGGCGCGGCCGATTTGGCTGGGGCTGCGGCTGCAGGGGCCGGTGCGTTAATTACGTCGTCTTTGGTGATGCGTCCGCCTTTGCCAGTTCCCTTAAGGGCATTTAGATCGATGCCTTTTTCGGCGGCCAGCTTGCGCGCGGCAGGGTTTACCAGGGCATCCTCGTCATTGTTTTTGCTGGCTTCGGGCTCGGCGGCTTTCTCTTCAGTCTTTTCCGGCTTAGTCTCGGGCGCGGGTGCATCACCGCCGGCACCTTCTTCAAATTTGGCAATCACTTCGTTGCTTAGAACGACTTCACCTTCGCCTTTTATAATCTCGGCTAAAGCGCCGTCAGCCGGTGCAACCACTTCTAAGACGACCTTGTCGGTTTCAATATCGACGATAAGCTCATCGCGCGATACGGCTTCGCCAGGTTGCTTGTGCCAAGTCGCTACAGTGCCATCCTGTACAGACTCGGGAAACGTCGGTGCTTTGATTTCAATGGTCATTCCAAATATGTCCTTCAGTTAAGGCTCTAATTGTGGTCGAATACCGATGCCTGCATACTTTTGCTTTTTATGACTGGCATTGGGCTGTATCACAGAAAGTGTAGTGCATTGCAAAGGCCGGTTTAAACCGTGACATCCAGTGCAGCGTTGATAAAGCGTTTTTGTTCTTCAAGGTGCGTCGACATATAGCCCGCTGCAGGCGCCGATGACGCCGAGCGACCAGCATAACGCAAGAAGGCGTCTGAGTTTACCCCCTCTAGGGCATTGCGCATGCGATGCTGGTTCGAGTTCCATGCCCCTTGGTTCATGGGTTCTTCTTGGCACCAGATAATATCAGTGACATGCTCAAAAGGCGCCAAGACTTTTTGTAGCTCTTGATCGGGGAAGGGGTAAAGCTGTTCTAAGCGCACAAGGGCAACATTTGTTTGTTTTCGTTCGGTGCGCGCCTCTAGCAAATGGTAATACACTTTACCGCTACACAGCACCACGCGACGAGTTTCCTCCGGCTTTACGATGTGATCACCGATAACGTTTTGGAAGCTACCTTCGGCGAGCTCTTCGAGCGTTGAGGTGGCAAGTTTATGGCGCAAAATCCATTTGGGGCTCATGACCACGAGTGGCCGGCGCAGTGGGCGCAATGCTTGTCGGCGCAGCATATGGAATACTTGCGCCGGTGTCGTGGGGATGCAAACCTGAATATTTTGCTCTGCGCACAACTGCATAAAGCGCTCTAGGCGAGCAGAGGAATGCTCTGGGCCCTGGCCTTCGTAGCCGTGTGGCAACAGCATAGTTAGGCCGGAAAGACGCCCCCACTTGTGTTCGCCGCTGGTAATAAATTGGTCGATAACCACCTGGGCACCATTGGCAAAATCACCGAATTGCGCCTCCCAGATCACCAGAGCATTGGGTTTGGTGGTGGAGTAACCGTATTCAAATGCCAGTACGGCTTCTTCCGATAAGTAAGAGTCATACAGGTGAAGGTTAGGTTGGTTTTCGGCTAACTGAGTTAATGGAATGTAGTATTCGCCATCTTTTTGGTTGTGCACAACTGCGTGGCGGTGCGAGAAAGTCCCGCGACCCACGTCTTGTCCGGTTAACCGGATGGCAATACCCTGAAGCAGTAGCGAGCCATAAGCGAGAATTTCCGCCATGCCCCAGTTAAGCGGCAGAGAGCCTGCAGCCATCTTGCGGCGGTCTTCATAAATTTTGGCAACCTGGCGTTGCACGATAACGCCGTCGGGAATTGTTGATAGTTTGTCGGCAAGCTGTTGAAGTGACTTGAGCTCGTAAGACGTATCGGCAACGGTTGTCCAATCGTGGCCAATATAGGGTGTCCAGTCTACAAACAAGGTAGAGTCGGGCTCTTTGACTAAGTCGCGCGTCACGTGTTCACCGGCATCTAACGCTGCGCGGTACGCATCCATCATGGTGGCGGAATCATCGGCACTGTAGACGCCTTCTTTGGCAAGCTTTTCAGCGTACAGGGTACGGGTGGTTTTATGCTTGCGAATCACCGAGTACATCATCGGTTGGGTGGCCGAGGGCTCATCGGTTTCGTTGTGGCCGCGCCGGCGATAACACACTAAGTCGATGACGACGTCTTTTTTGAATTCGTTGCGATAGTCGACGGCGAGGTTGGTCACAAAGGCTACGGCTTCGGGGTCGTCACCGTTGACGTGAAAAATCGGCGCTTCGATCATTTTGGCGACATCGGTGCAGTATTGTGTCGAACGCGCGTCTTCCTTGTGGCTGGTGGTAAAGCCCACTTGGTTGTTGATCACAATGTGAATGGTGCCGCCGGTTTTATAGGCGCGCGTCTGTGACATCTGGAAGGTTTCCATCACCACGCCTTGGCCTGCAAAAGCAGCATCGCCGTGAATAACCACAGGCACAACCACGTTGCGCGCTTTGTCGCGGCGGCGGTCCTGGCGCGCTCGCACCGAGCCCTCAACAACCGGCGATACAATTTCGAGGTGCGATGGGTTAAATGCAAGAGCCAAGTGCATTTCGCCGCCGGGTGTCATCACATTGGAGGAAAAGCCTTGGTGGTATTTTACATCGCCCGAGGTATCGACCAGTTTTTTGCCTTCAAACTCGTCGAACAGGTCGGCGGGGTTTTTACCCAAAATGTTTACTAGGGTGTTGAGTCGGCCGCGGTGTGCCATGCCCAAGACCATTTCTTTTGCGCCATGGGTACCAATGCCTTTAATTAAAACATCAAGCATGGGAATGAGGCTTTCGGCGCCTTCTAAACCAAAGCGTTTTGTACCTGGGTATTTGCTATCTAGGTGCCTTTCGAGGCCTTCGGCAGCCGTGAGACGCTCAAGTAGGTCGATGCGCGCTTCCTTGCTGAGTGAGGCTTTAGAGCGTTGGCTTTCCAAGCGTTGTAACAACCATTTTCGCTCGGTGTAGTGGGTGATGTGCATCACCTCGGCGCCGACGGAGCTACAGTAGGTCTGGTTTAATGCCGTCACGATATCTTTCAGTGCCGCCTCGGGCGCGCCGTAGGAAAGATCGCCGGTTTGGAAAAACACATCGAGATCGGCATTATTAAGACCGTGGAAGTGTAAATCGAGCTCTTCGAGCTCGGTTTTGCCATTGTTAATGCCGAGCGGGTCGAGTTTCGCTTTTTTATGACCGCTTAGGCGGTAGGCGTTAATGAGCTGAACCACTTCAACTTGTTTGCGTTCGTGGGCAACATTACCGGCACCGGAGCCGGGTGCGATCAACGGACGGGCGCGGTTTTTTCCCAGTAGTTCAAAGTATTCAATAATTTCGGAATGGGGAACATCGGGGTTGGCGTTGCCCTCGATGCGGGGCAGTTTTTCGAAGTATTCACGCCAAGCCGCTGGAACAGAATTGGGGTCGCGCAGATAGGTTTCATAAACGTCTTCAACATACTCTGCGTTGCCGCCGGAGATATGAGAGGTGCTCCATAGAAGCTCCATGAGGCTCTGTTGCATTATTTTCCCACCGTCTTCTGGGTATGCCAGCGGAACAGATCGCAGCAAAGGCTATCGAGCTGCCGCTTGGCTAAAATGTCGTGGCCACGTGGCCAATTTAAGGACTATTTGCCCCTATGCATTACATCAAAGGGTAGCACGGTTTAGCGTGCCAGCCCCCTGTTTAACTTAGGTTGCACTGTGTAGCAACATGCTTCGGATATGGCCAATCGCACGAGTTGGGTTTAAACCTTTAGGGCATACCGCCACACAATTTTGAATGCCGTGGCAGCGGAAGACGCTAAAGGGGTCTTGGAGGTTGCTTAAGCGCTTGTCGTTGGCTGTATCGCGGCTATCGGCTAAAAAGCGATAGGCTTGAAGTAGCCCAGCAGGGCCGATAAATTTATCGGGGTTCCACCAAAACGATGGGCAGCTGGTTGAGCAGCATGCACATAAAATGCACTCGTAAAGCCCGTCGAGCTTGGCGCGATCCTCGGGGGATTGCAAGCGCTCGATTGCCGGTGCCGGCGTATCGTTTTGCAAAAAGGGTTCAATTTTTTTGTACTGCGCGTAAAACTGACTCATGTCGATGACCAAGTCGCGAATCACCGGTAACCCAGGCAGAGGGCGTAGCACCAGTGTGTTGTTTTTAACGCACGACGACAGCGGCGTAATGCAGGCCAAGCCGTTTTTGCCCGAAATGTTTACACCATCGGAGCCGCAAACGCCTTCGCGGCAAGACCGGCGAAAAGACAAACTCGGGTCTTGGGCTTTTAGCATTTCCAAAACGTCTAGCACCATGACATCTTTGCCCGCCGTATCAACCTCGTAGGTTTTCATGTAGGGCGCTTTGTCGGTTTCTGGGTTGTAGCGATAAACTTCAACTTTTAGCATTTGTTAGCAACCCCTATTAATACGTGCGAATTTTGGGTTCAAATTTGGGCATTGTTTTGGGCGCAAAGTTAACATCGCGCTTGCCAACACGTTTTTCGCTGGGGAAGTACAGCGAGTGACACAACCAGTTTTCGTCGTCGCGCTCTTGGAAATCGTCGCGTGCGTGTGCGCCGCGCGATTCTTTGCGCACTTCGGCGGCGATGGCTGTCGCCTCGGCGACTTCGAGCAGGTTTTGCACTTCGAGTGCTTCGATACGCGCGGTGTTAAAGGCGTTGCTCTTGTCGTCGAGTTTGATATTTTCGATGCGCTCGCGCAGATCGGCAATTTTCTTGATGCCTTCTTGCATAAAGTCGCCTCGGCGGAATACACCAAAGTGATTTTGCATTACCGTTTGTAGATCTTTGCGCAACACCGATGCGGACTCGCCATCATTGGTGGTATTAACGGCGTCTAAGCGTGCCGTAGCGCTTTCGATATCGGTTTGCGAAGCTTCACGCATTTCGATGCCTTCACGCAGCGCCTTTTCGAGGTATAAGCCCGCGGCACGGCCGAATACCACGAGGTCGAGCAGGGAGTTACCGCCTAAGCGGTTGGCGCCGTGAACCGAGACACAAGCAACTTCGCCACAAGCATAGAGGCCCTCGATGACTTTATCGTTACCGTTGGCGTCTTGGGTAATGGCTTGACCGTGAATATTGGTGGTGACACCGCCCATCATATAGTGACACGTTGGCACTACAGGAATGGGTGCTTTTACCGGGTCGACATGAGCAAAGGTGCGCGACAGTTCCAGAATGCCGGGCAGTTTGGCGTTAAGCGCTTTTTCGCCGAGGTGATCGAGTTTGAGCAATACGTGGTCGCCGTCGGGGCCACAACCGCGGCCTTCGAGCATCTCAAGTACCATCGAGCGCGCGACCACATCGCGGCCCGCCAAATCCTTTGCGTTGGGCGCGTAGCGTTCCATAAAGCGCTCACCGTCTTTATTAACCAAGTAGCCGCCTTCACCGCGGCAGCCTTCGGTTACCAGTGTGCCCGCACCGTGGATGCCGGTGGGGTGGAATTGCCACATTTCTATATCTTGTACTGGCACGCCTGCGCGCAGCGCCATGCCGATGCCGTCGCCGGTATTAATGTGTGCGTTGGTTGTCGACGCGTAAATGCGGCCCGCACCACCTGTTGCCAGTACCGTGGCCTTGGATTTAACAAAAACGGTTTCACCGTCTTCGATGTTAATAGCAATCACACCGACCACGGCGCCGTCTTGGTTTTTGACTAAATCGACGGCGAACCATTCATTAAAGAATGTTGTGTTGTTTTTAACATTTTGCTGATACAGCGTGTGTAAGAGGGCGTGGCCCGTACGGTCTGCTGCGGCACAGGTACGCGCCGCCTGGCCGCCGCGGCCAAAATCTTTCGATTGGCCACCGAACGGGCGCTGATAAATGCGGCCGTTATCGGTGCGAGAAAAGGGCAGGCCCATATGCTCAAGCTCAAATACCGCCTCAGGGCCTACAGAGCACATGTATTCGATGGCGTCTTGGTCGCCGATGTAATCAGACCCTTTCACGGTGTCGTACATATGCCAGCGCCAATCGTCATTGGGGTCGTCACTGGCAATGGCGCAGGTAATGCCGCCTTGCGCTGAAACTGTATGCGAGCGAGTTGGAAAAACCTTGGTGATAACTGCCGTTTTAAAACCGGATTGCGCCATTTGTAAGGCTGCGCGCATGCCCGCGCCACCACCACCAATTACGATGCCGTCAAACGTGATTGTTCTCATTACTGCCATAGCCTTAGGCTCCCCACAAAATTTCGAAACCCCAAACGAGGTAGCCCACTGTAATTAACGCGTATATCGATAAGGTAATGATGCGCAAGACCAAGCCCTTAGTGCCCAGCATGCGGGTGGTGAAGTAATCGGTTACCACACCCCACAAGCCAATCCAGCCGTGTGCAGCAATACTTAGCAGTGCCAGCAAGCTAAATATGCGCATCCAGAGCTGGTCGAACAGATTGCTCCAAGTTTGGAAGTCGAGTTCGGGGTTAATAATGATAAAAGCCGCCAAAAACAGTGTGTACGCAGCCAATATTACGGCGCTAAAACGTTGGATAATCCAGTCGGAAACGCCATTGCGCGAAAGGTTTGTCGCTGTAGTTACCATACCAAGAAAACTCCAATAGCGAGGATAAGAAGTACGGCGATGGCGACCACGGCTTTGGCGCCGGCTCGGCCGCCCTCAAGTGTTTCGCCTATGCCCATATCCATTAATAGGTGACGAAGGCCCGCAACCGTGTGATAAGCCAAAGCGGCGAGCACACCCCAAACCACAAAGGTGATTAGCGGATTACTGAGGGTTTCTTTGAGTGCGTTAAATTGCTGCTCGGACGTTAGGCTGGTATCGAGCAGCCACAAGAGTACCAGAATACCGCCGAGCATAATAACGCCAGAAATGCGGTGCAAAATGGATACATATCCCGTGATGGGAAGCGAGATGGTTGTTAAATCAAGATTGACAGGCCTATCTTTTTTCACTGTTGCACCACACCTTTATCGTCGAATAAATGGTTCTAAAAATTACAGCTTAGATCTTATGTGCTAAATACTGAGGCATCAAAATTAACTTGGCACCATTATTTATTACCCCTGCACTGATGCATCTTTCCGTACTTGGGTGGCCGGTTAACCCGCGATGCTCTGCGGATTTTTTGGGCCATTAGCGCAGCATTATATTGCCTGCCCTAAGAGATACGGTAATAAGGCTCAACAGTATTACTATTAAAAGTATTCGTAAAAGCACTCGACACCTACCACACGCGGCGTTCACAAGATGTGGTGTTTTTGCAAGTGACTCAAACTGCTTGTTAATTTCGCGCATCGTATTTTGATCTGCGAATATGTGCGGATAAGTGCCCGCAATCACAAAAAACGCGCTGAATTATAGAGAGACGCCACCTAAAATACAAACTAACTTTCGTCTTGTAAGCCCCGCAGTTCAGGGCTTTGCCTGTATTTTTGCACCAAGGTTAATTACCGCAAAGTATTGTGCACCAATTAGGCGCTATTTGTTCGAAACTTAATCAAGTAAAGCAGAAATTGCCCGCTGCTGCTCCATTTATGGGTGCCCTAGGGGTAAATTTTTATCTATACTACGCGCCATTCCCGTTTGCGATTTAACTTCGTTAGGCGCCTGCGCTGCACAATGGCCTCAGTCGGCGCTTAAACGAGCCGCTTACAGACAGTCATTGACGCCTCGCCCTAGCTATTGTTTGATGGCGCGTGCTAGATTGCCGCTGCCCGTTGCGGCAAGAGCGCGCTCGAAAGTACTATGGGCGCAACGAGCAAGCCTGCGCAACCACTGCATAGGGTGGTGTTTTTGTTTAAAAGGCGTTTGTTTCACGGCGTTGGTGTTGATTGATACTACAGCGACTGTCGCGCGCCGTCGGAAATGCCCCAAATATTGCATACATATTTTAAAGCGCGTTAGCTCTGTGATCTGAGTGTTGGCGTGCTAAGTTTATTTTCTAGATAAATTCAGTTACAGGAGTCGGTAATGACCGAAAAGAAAGCTCAACTGACAGTCGACGGTTTGGATAAAACCATTGAACTACCCGTCCGTGCCGGAACCATTGGCCCTGAGGTGATCGATGTAGGCGCATTGACTCGAAATGGCTTTTTCACCTACGACCCGGGTTTTGTTTCTACCGCTGCCTGTGAATCTGCCATCACCTATATCGACGGCGCCAAAGGGGTTTTGTTACATCGTGGCTTCCCTATTGACGTATTGGCTGAAAAGTCAAATTATCTAGAAAGTTGTTATTTATTGTTTCACGGCGAATTGCCCACCGCAGAGCAATTTGAAGCCTTTAACAGCACTATTACCCGCCACACAATGGTGCATGAGTCTATTCACCAGTTTTTTGAAGGCTTTCACCACAACGCACATCCGATGGCAAAAATGTGCGGTGCTGTTGGCTCATTGTCTGCGTTTTATCACGATCACCTCGACATCACCGACCCTGATCATCGCATTACGGCCGCTTATCGTCTAATCGCCAAAATGCCGACCTTGGCGGCCATGTGCTACAAACACCACGTGGGTCAACCGGTACTCTACCCAGACAACAAACTCGGTTACGCCGAAAACTTCTTGCGCATGATGTTTGGTACGCCTTGTGAAGAGTACAAAGTCAATCCAATTTTGGCGCGCGCGATGGACCGAATCTTTTTGCTGCACGCCGACCACGAACAAAACGCGTCGACGTCGACTGTGCGCTTGGCGGGCTCGTCGGGCGCCAACCCTTATGCCTGTATTGCCGCAGGTATTGCCACTTTGTGGGGCCCAGCGCACGGTGGTGCCAATGAAGCGGTGTTACAAATGCTTGAAGAAATCGGCACCGAAGACAACATCGATAAGTACATCGAAAAAGCCAAAGACAAAAATGATCCTTTCCGCCTGATGGGCTTTGGTCATCGCGTGTATAAAAACTTTGACCCGCGTGCACGAGTCATGAAAAAGACCTGCGATGAGGTTTTTGCCGAGCTTGGTGTAGAAAACGACCCGCTTTTACGCATCGCCAAGCGACTTGAAAAAATTGCCCTCGAAGACCCTTACTTCGTAGAGAAAAAGCTCTACCCGAATGTCGACTTCTATTCCGGCATTATTATGAAGGCCATTGGTATTCCTACCGATATGTTCACGGTGATTTTTGCGGTAGGGCGCACCGTTGGCTGGATCTCTCATTGGCATGAAATGATTACTCAAGGTACCCGAATCGGGCGACCCCGTCAGTTGTACACCGGTTATGCCAGCCGCAACTACGTCGAACTCGAAGACCGCTAGTAAACGGTGTGACACCGATCATCGAAAAGCGCCATAACGGCGCTTTTTTTGTACCCGTAAAAACGGTAGGTTGCTGAATGTGCTAACCTTAAAACGCTTGATTGAATTCTTTGACCTTTTGCCTGTTAGGGCGCGTAACACCTTCTCGTATACAGGTTTTAACTCACAGGCCGGACGCTTTTATGCAAACACTCCTCAAAGATGTACTTAGCCTTGAGCGCATCGATCAAGACAGCTTTCGCGCCCACCACCATAAAGAAAACTTTAAAAGCACGTTGTTCGGTGGCCAAGTGCTCGCTCAAGCCCTAATGGCTGGCGGTTTGACGGTACCCAGTGCGCCGCCACACTCACTGCATGCCTATTTTTTGCGCCCAGGCAGTAGTGAGCACCCCGTTGACTACCACGTTGTTAGAAACCGAGACGGTCGTAGTTTTAGTCATAGAACGGTCAACGCGGTGCAAGCGGGTAAAACGCTTTTTTCGGCGATGATCTCCTTTCATCAACCCGAGCCCAATGGGTACTCACATGCCGTGCCTTGGTCGCAGCGGCCAGAACCGCCTGACGTTAGTGCGTTGATGGTCCCTGGCGAGTTGGCGCCGTCACAGCCCGAGTTGTCGGCGGATTCATTTGAGTTTTTTGGGCTAACCGAGGGCATGTTTTCGAATACGGCCGCACCACCGGGGGCGCGGTTTTGGCTTAGAGGTCGCGAGGCTTTTTCCGACGATGCATTGCTGCAGCGCTGCGCGCTCGCCTATGCATCCGACTTTGGCCTATTGGGCACTGCCTTGGTTCAGCACTCGACGTCGCTGTTTAAAGGCGAAATTATAGGCGCTAGCGTTGACCATGCCATTTGGTTTCACAGCGCTGATTTTTCGATTAACGACTGGCTTCTGTATGAAATTGACAGCCCCTGGGCCGGCGGTGCCCGAGGGCTTTCGCAAGGCAAACTGTTCAACCAACAAGGACTATTGGTTGCCAGCACATCCCAAGAGGGGCTTATACGACCTAAAACACAAGTATCATAAGCGCTTGGCGTTGTTTCAAGCTATTAAACGCCACATCAAAATAAAGTGGCTTAATGGCCAGGGTAATCCCACTTAACTAAGGCTAGAACGGAGCTCGTTCGGCGAAGATCGTGACGCAATAACTGTTCGCTTCATGCTGAGCTCATCGAATCCGCATTTTAGGGGCCGCTCAAGCCATCCGTGGGCGCTATTCAAGCGCTCCCGGCGCTTCAATGCCCCCAAAATACAGATTCGATGAGCTTTGTGGCAATTTAATGCGCGATATTGCCAAATTTTAAGTGGGATGGCCCTGGCTTAATGGCAAAGGTGTAACTTGGCGCTTACTGAATTAACCGCCGCTTAAAACCGCACGTTTTGTTCTTCTGGTTGTTCGTCTTCTTCAATGTCTTCTAGGCTCAGTTCGGGCAAACCGCTTGAGGTGGTTGGCGCGCTGCTGCCCTCTGCGGCGAGCTTGATGCGCAGGCGCAGGTTGTTTGGTGAGTCGGCGTAAGCCATGGCGTCGTCAAAACTGACTTTGCCGGCGCTATAAAGCTTAAACAGGGCAGCGTCAAAGGTTTGCATGCCTAAGTTTTCCGACTTCTCCATAATCTCTTTGATTTCGGGCAAACGGTTTTTCAGGATGAGCTCTTGAATGGTTTTAGTGCCGAGTAAAACCTCAATCGCGGCGCAGCGCTTGCCGTCGACGGTGGGCACCAGGCGCTGAGATACAAAGGCTTTTAAATTCTGTGATAGCCCCAACATGAGCTGTGCGCGCCGCTCCTCGGGAAACAGGTTAATAATGCGCTCCAAAGCTTGGTTAGCATTGTTGGCGTGCAAGGTGGAGATCGCTAAGTGGCCGGTTTCCGCGAACTCTAAAGCATGCTCCATGGTTTCGCGGTCGCGGATTTCGCCAATTAGAATGACGTCGGGCGCCTGCCTTAGCGTATTTTTTAATGCCGCTTTAAAGGTGCGTGTATCGACACCCACCTCGCGTTGATTAATCACGCTTTTCTTGTGCTTGTGCACGAATTCGACTGGGTCTTCAATGGTGATGATATGGCCGCCGCTGCTGCTGTTGCGGTGGTCGATAAGCGCCGCTAAGGAGGTCGACTTACCCGAGCCAGTACCCCCTACAAACAAGACAAGACCGCGCTTGGTCATAATGACTTCTTTTAGAACTTCCGGTAAACCAAGATCGTCGAATTTGGGGATCTCGGTGTTAATGTTGCGCGCGACGATAGATACCTCGTTGCGCTGCTTAAAAATGTTAATGCGAAAGCGCCCGACATTATGAATCGAAATGGCAAGGTTCATTTCGAGCTCGGCTTCAAAATCCTTTTGCTGTTTTTCGTCCATTATTGCGTAGGCAATTTCTCGGATTTGCCCGCCGCTAAAGGGCGTTTGCGACAGCGGTTTTAAGGTGCCTTGAAACTTTGCACACGGCGGAGCGCCAGTGCTGAGGTAAAGGTCTGAACCATCTTTTTTAGCGAGTATATTGAGGTACTGGTCTATGGGGGTGCCCATTAAAAATGTCTCCTTGCGGCGTCTCGAAGGATTGCGCTCTTCTCAAGTATAGACATTTCCTAAGGGGGGCAAGGGCAATGCTTATTCGTATTCGTTATACTTTTTTGAACTTCCCTTCACTTTATCGATGGGGTATTTGGCTTCATTTTTTTGCGTTTTGGCGGTAATGGCGGCGGGTAAATCGAGCCCTAAAACATCGGCCAGTCGAAGCGTATATAACAAGACGTCGACTACTTCTTCGCCGACAGCGTGTTTTTTTTCGGC
>DATBNJ010000196.1:0-10656 GCA_036554385.1 Marinagarivorans sp.
TCGCCGCGCTGCACCAACTGGGGCTGAAGGTTGCAATGATTACCGGCGACAACGCACGGACCGCACAGGCGATTGCCAAGCAGCTCGGGATCGACGAGGTGGTGGCCGAAGTGTTGCCAGAGGGTAAGGTCGAGGCCGTGCGCCGGCTAAAAGCCGCTTTCGGCCAGATCGCCTTTGTTGGCGACGGGATCAACGATGCACCAGCGCTGGCAGAGGCCGACGTGGGGCTGGCTATTGGCACGGGCACCGATGTTGCGGTGGAATCCGCCGACGTGGTGTTAATGTCCGGCAGTTTGCAGGGCGTACCCAATGCCATAGCCTTGTCCAAGGCCACCATCGGCAATATTCACCAAAACCTGTTCTGGGCTTTCGCCTATAATACGGCCTTGATTCCGATAGCCGCCGGTGCGCTTTACCCCGCCTTTGGCGTACTGCTATCGCCCATTTTTGCGGCCGGGGCCATGGCCCTTTCAAGCGTGTTTGTGCTCGGCAATGCGTTACGACTTAGAGGCTTTAAGACACCATCGACCGATCAAGCCTAGTATTGGATTTAGCCGTTGCCATGCCCAGTCGCTGAGCACAAAAAAAGAGGTTGCCTGCCATACAAACTACCCGCGTGCGGCCAGAATTGGCCGAAGCCCGTGAACAAGGCTTGTTCAATATTGGCGAGGCCGCAGATGTGAGGGATATATCCATAGACTGGGCATGGGAATTGACAATCGTCTGCAAAGCTTCGCGCCCGTCGATAGAGTGGAAATCTATGGCGGCCAATATGCGGTGGTTCAGTATTGTGGAAGTCAAAAAATCTACGCAATGAATGCGACGGGTATTATGCTCAGTTCAGCGACGGCAATAATTAAGAACGAGTCAGTATTTAGTTATTGTGTTTGTGTGGCCAATACCCGCTTAGGTCAGACGAATCCAGACGCATTTTTCAGTCGATGAATTGGCGTTTGATTTGGCTGCTTATGAACAGGGCAATACAGTTCTCACTATGTCGAATACTCTTTAGTATTCGACATAGTGATTTAGGGCGGTTACAATAGCGATCGTCGCCAAATCCTGTTTTTAACAGCTAAATAGTTTAACTGCTCAATGTGGCGCTCGCCGGCGCCTGGAGATTTTCGTTATGGCCGTAGCTAAGCCAATGCCGCTGTATCCTACCTACAGCGAACTAAAAGACTTTCAATTTGATGATTATCCGAGCCTGCACGCGTTTATTGCTGGTGGCCAGTCTTGGTGGGCTAAGCACTGGCGCTGGGGACATGCGTTTTTGCAGTATATTGGCCGCAATAAATCTGAACATACTTTTACGCGCTTTCGCCATGAAACCGAGCGCTTTTTGTTGTGGGTTTTTTTGGTAAAAGCCAAGCCTATGAACGAGCTACGCAAAGCGGATATTTTAGAATACGCGGATTTTTGCTGGCAGCCGCCGGTTACATGGATGGGTACCGCCAACCATGAAAAATTTATCCCTAAAAATGGCTTTTATTACCATAACCCTCAGTGGATGCCGTTTAAGCTAAAACTACCCAAAAACACGCAGTTCGATAATCTGCCCGACAAAAAAAAATACAAACCCTCGCAACAAACCCTTACCGCGACCTTTACGGCGGTTATCGCGTTCTACAAATACTTAATGAATGAAGAAGAGCTCTATGGCAACCCGGCGCAAATCGCTAAGGCCGACTGTCGGCATTTTATTAAAGATGCTCAAGTCAAAGAGATACGTCGTCTAACGGAAGATCAATGGCAAACGGTTTTTAAGGTTGCGCTGGAGCTGGCGGATAACGACCGCCTTTACGAGCGCAGCTTGTTTGTAATTGCGGCGTTGAAAGTCTTGTTTTTAAGGGTGTCCGAGCTATCTGAGCGCACCAGCTGGGTCCCGGTAATGAGCCATTTTTGGCAAGATAATGACGGTAATTGGTGGCTTAAAGTCTATGGTAAAGGCCGAAAGCTGCGCGACATTACTGTGCCCAACAGTTTTATCGATTACCTTAAGCGCTACCGTGTGTATCGCGGTCTACCGCCCTTGCCCGCCGTTGGCGAAAATGCGCCCCTTGTTGAAAAAATACGGGGGCAAGGCGGCATGACGGCCCGGCAATTAACGCGCATTGTGCAAGAAGTCTTTGATATCGCCTACCAAAAAATGCGCGTCACCGCCGGTGAAGACTCTGCGCGCAAGCTAAAAGAGGCCTCCACCCATTGGCTGCGCCATACCGGCGCTAGCATGGAGGTTGAGCGCGGCCGCGCGCTTAAAGACCTATCTGAAGATTTGGGCCACGCCAGTATGGCGACAACCGATACCATCTACGTGCAAACGGAAAACCGAATTCGCGCGCAGAGCGGCAAAGACCGCAAAGTTTAACGTCGGTATCGTACCAATTAGACATCGGCCAATGCCAATTGCTAGCCGAATAGCAGCGTGCATAATAAGCCGTATTGCCTTTTATGGAGTGACCTGTGAGCGTAGCAATTATTGGCATTATTGTCGGTCTTGTTTTTTTGGTTTGGAGTGCAGGCCGCTTCGTCGAAGGCGCGGCTATTGCGGCGCGACATTTTGGCATGTCGCCGTTGCTTATTGGCATGCTGGTGGTGGGCTTTGGCACCTCCGCTCCCGAAATGCTGGTGTCAGTGGTGGCTGCTTTCCAGGGCAATCCCGGCATCGCGCTTGGCAATGCCTACGGCTCGAACATCACCAATATCGCGTTAATTCTCGGCGTCACGGCGTTGATTTCACCTATCGCGGTCAACTCGGCAATATTGCGTAAGGAGCTGCCCATTTTGGCGGTGGTAACGGCGCTCTCTGTTGCGCTGTTGTGGGATGGCTTAATTAGCCGATTGGACGCAGGGCTATTGTTGTTGGTTTTCGGGGTTATCATTATTTGGTCAATACGGCAAAGTACTCAGTCGCCGGATACCCTTGAGCAGGATGTTGTACAACACGTTGACGGCAGTGCCATGAGCCTCCGTCAAGCCACGTTTTGGTTAGTTACTGGGCTCTTGCTGCTGATTGTAAGTTCACGCGTACTGGTGTGGGGTGCCGTTGAAGTTGCCCAACACTTTGGCGTTAGCGATATTATTATCGGCTTGACGGTGGTTGCGGTGGGCACATCCTTGCCAGAGCTGGCATCGTCGGTTGCCGCCGCGCGCAAAGGCGAACACGACATCGCCGTTGGCAATATCATTGGTTCTAACCTATTTAATACCTTGGCGGTCGTGGGCCTTGCCGGCATCATTGAGCCATTAGCGGTAAGCGGCGACGTGCTTAGTCGCGATCTGCTTGTGATGTCTGTTTTAACGGTGTCTTTGTTTGTGTTGTGCTATGGCTTTAAGGGCATGCCAGCACGCATTACACGACCAGAGGGCGTTGTGTTGCTGGCGGCCTACTTCAGTTACAGCGGCTACCTGTTATTTACCGTACTGGGTTAAAACGCCGCACTTTTTAATTGCGATTGTGCGAAATGCCGAGCTGGCGCTTCAAAATAAGATCTAGCGCTGGGCTTTAGCGGCGCTGTATGCGTCTTTTGCCGTGTTGTAGGTGTCAAAAGCTGCGCTCCGGTCGCTAAACTCAAAAACGCTTCTTATGGTGCAGGCGTTACCGTCGGTGCGAATCCGACTTTGGCCGCCACCACAGATATCACCAAAGTGGTCGTCGAATAGCGCTCGCGAAGAGGTCTGAAGAGACATGCAGCCAGGCAATACGGTCATTAGATAATAACCATCGCGACCATCGACTGAAATAACATCGTGTTTGAGCACGCCGTAACCGCGAATATCGTCGACATCAACACAGCTTCGGCCATTTTGCCCAGTTTGCTCCGCCAAGACGTTATAAAAAGCCGGCATTTGGTGGGATGTATTAGTACAGCCAGTCACTAATAATGCTAAAAAGCCCGCAAAAGCGCGAGCGTTTAAGCGGCAATTTGTCGGTTTCATGTTAGCCCCCAAGGTGATATCACGTGTTATGCGATTATCCCCGAGCAGCTGGATAAAGCCAAACGCTCAATTGCTTAGTTGCGCGAGTTTAAACGCGCGACAAACTCTGTGATGCCGCCCTCACCCAGTCCTTTAGCTTTGCTGATATTGTCGGCTAGCTCGGTCACTGTGCTTAGCTCTTGCCCCATGCGCTCGGCCAATACGTTGGCTTTTTCGAGCTCTTGCATAAAGTTACCTAAGTGCACTAAATTTTTACTGGGGCTTGCTGCAGTTGAGCTCGCATCGCCTGCACTGCGGCCCACCTCTGGAGTATAGGCATTTTGAACTTGACTAAAGCTCGACTGCGTTAGCTTGAGCGCAAAGCTTTGTATTTCTTCACTATCAAAACCCATATTGAGTGCTTGTTCGAACGCTTGCTCAACATTGCCGCTAAAAAAGCTCTCACTGACGGAATTCACTTGATTGAGCAGATCATTAATGGCTTTAAGTTCGTCGCTATCGAGCTCGCCTTCAATACTCAATTCAAATTGATTCTTTTGAGCAAACTGCCCCGTCAGGGTTTCGCCGTCGGCTTTAATCTCAGACGCTTTTAAGGCGCTAACGAGAATTTCAATTTTATCGCCATCGGCGGTCTGTAGCTCGAACGAGAAGCTGTTTTTACTGGCTTGCATAGCACTCATGGCGCCTGCTGGAATGAAATTGGCCGACTTCAATGTCTTGGTTTCTGGGGCTTCGCTGCTCGCATTTTTAGCGACCTGATCGTTCAGTGTCGCTTGGGCTTGCTGGATGGCAGATGGGTCCAGGCCGAGTTGCTCGGCGGTTTCCGCTAAACCATCAAGTACCTGTGTTTTAGTGGCCAGCACGTCCGCTCGAATCGATGGCGAAAACTCGGCCAGCGCCGATAACTGCTCGAAGGCTTCATCGAAACCACTTAAAAAACCGCTTAAACCCGCCTCAAGCCGAGATTGCAGGTCGGATCGCGAGGCTCCATCGGCCACGTCGAGTGCCAATTGGCCATTTATCGCATTGAGAATATTGTTGGCAAACGGGTTATTGGCCGTTTTTTCAGCAGATACCGGCGCCACAGGCGCGGCCGCTTCGGTGCGCGATGCCTGAATCGAAGCTTGGCTTAGCGAAACGCGAATAGAGGGCTGGCTGGCAGCACCTTGTTTATCTTTTGCTGGGCATCCTTGACCGTCATTACATTTTTGCGCTGGCGGGTTGCCACTGAGTTGGCGAGTGACCAACGAATTCTGGTGAGTAATGATGTTCATGGCGGCCTCCTAAATCAGGGTATGCCTCAGTTAACGGCCGCCATTGCAAAAAGTTTAGTGTTTTTTCACATCTTGAGGTTGATAACTTTGCCGTCGCGCTTAGTTTAGTAAAAACCACGCTAGCCAAGCGACAACACCCACAATCGTAACCGCCGCCGCTAGTAGTTTAATGGTATCGGCGGTGGAGCCCTCTTGCGCGGATGGTGTGGCTGCTGCCTTTGGTCGAACGGGTCGGACTTTGCGCTGATTGTGCGCTTGCTTGCGTTCGATTTGATTGGGGCTAACCGCTTGGCGTATTTGTGTTTCGTCTAGCGCGGCACGCAAGGTGGTAACGTCCTCGACGTTGGATACCTGCTCAACCCGAAACCTTAGCGTATCGAAGCTGACTTCATCGCCGTGGTACAGCGAGATATGTTCGATACGCTTGCCGTTGATAAATGTGCCATTGGACGAGCCTAGGTCGTCAACGGTTAACCCCGTGCTCGATACCGTGAATTTAGCGTGCTTGCGCGACAAGTGAGACGCGGGAATGCAAATGTCGCACTCTTTCGAGCGCCCCAGCAGCATCGAACCGAGCAAGTCAAAACCGTCACTTTTGGCCAGCGTGGTATTCAATGGTCGCAGGTGCCAAAGTGCTTCCTGGCTTTGGGGCTCGGCGGCACCTGCAGCACTTAAGCTTGCGCGAATATTGGTTTTGTCTGAAAAATCCCGCTTCGGGCCTTCTAGTTTAGGGTCCGCTATCGCCAGTTCAGCTTCGCCGAGCGTAATTGCGTCACCGGGCTTTAAGGGCTGGCTTTCGGTGACATCACGATCGTTCACTAAAATCGTCGCGTTTTCGTCGATGCGTACCAAGGATACGGATTCTCCCGCCACGGTGATTTCAGCGTGAACAGGTGCCACCCCAGGCTGCGCAAGCACGCAATCGCAGCTGTGCTTGGCGCCAAATGTATACTTAGGTGCTACCAGCCACATAGCCGGCTTGGCAGAATTGGTAAAACGCAACTGAAGCATAATATTGTTATTTCCTTAACCCAGTCTGTGTCTGTATAGGCGACTTTATACCAAACACGTGAAAATACCACCAGCGGCATCACATTCTTTTACTTTTCGACTGACAAGTGCGCCGTTTTGGTTTAGGCTCCGCGTAATAAGACAATTACTGGACATAAGCGCTTTTCTGCCGCCTTCTGCAAGATGCCTCTACCCTACTACAACGCTCGAACCGACGTCGGTTTAGTCCGCAACAATAACGAAGATGCGCTTCTTGTTTGCCCATCACTGAAATTATGGGCCGTTGCTGATGGTATGGGCGGGCACGCATCTGGCGAAGTTGCCAGTGCCGTGGCGAATATGACAATTGAAGAGGCCGTAGAGTCTGGCGCTACTCTGGCGGACGCCATTCAGCGCGCCCACAAAGCAGTGCTTAACGAATCCAACGAGCAGCCTCAGTACCGCGGTATGGGCTCTACTATCGTTGCGGTGCAATCCAGCGGTAACCAATACCAGATTGCCTGGGTGGGTGATAGCCGCGCTTATTTATGGACGCATAGCCACCTCGGGCGCCAGCTCGAGCAGCTCACCACCGACCACTCCTATGTGCAAATGCTTTATCAAGCCGGCGCGATTACCGCCAAAGAGCTCAATACACACCCAGAGCGCAATGTGATTACCCAGTGCTTGGGGTCCCTCGAGCTCGCCAATGTTAATGTTGAGACGATCGACCGAGAATGGCGCAAAGGCGATTGGCTGTTATTGTGTTCCGATGGTTTAACGGATGCCGTGTCGGATCAAGCTATTTGTGACATCCTCAGCGCCCATACTGAAATCCCCTCTGCTGTTGATGCGTTGACACAAGCCGCGCTGGATAACGGCGGGCGCGACAATGTGTCGGTATTGATTGTTAGCCGGCCACCAACGGGCTTTAATCGCATACTTCGCGTGCTTGGCGTATAGCCTCTGGCCACTGGCTCGCAGCACCCTATCCTCTTTTTACTAGCGCACTAATCTATAAACGCCGTTCACGGCAGTTTGGGGATTGGATTGTATTAGTTGCTTTGGCCTTAAAGGCACGCTTTACTCACTACTCGCTACACATTACTTTTCGTTATTCATTCTTCACGGTGCATACCTTGATATAAAGGTATAAGGCAGTACAAATCTATTACTTAGTGCAATACTTGCCCCGATACCATGCTCAATTGCACCCGCCCTGTATCTTTTTTGACCAAAAATTCTATTAGCTCAGTCTATTAAATTTTCATTGTGGTGCACGCGATATTCAAATGCCTTTAAGAAGAGCATTTTAGTAGCGAGCCTTATACGTAAAAGCGCTATTTTTGCACTCACGCGTCCGCCTTTATGTCCAAAGTTTGTGCATAAATATGTTTTTAGTGCACCACACCTTTGTAAACAGGAAATTATCGCGCCTTATGAGTGCATTTTTGCGGTTTTTACTGGTTGGCATAGCTCATGCTAACACTCGGTGACTAGTTCATTGGCACCGCATCCTTGTGTTTCGGGTGCCAGCACTTTATTAAAACGCAAACAAAACAGGCTATTTATGAGCTCCTCAAACTTAAACCTTTTGGATGTGACCAAAGCGAATGTGCGCCTTTTGCACCTCACGTGGTTTGCATTTTTCTTATCGTTTGTTGTGTGGTTTAGCCACGCGCCCCTTAAGCCGCTAATTATGGAGGCGTTTAATCTTACTGGAGATCAATGGAAGGCACTTCTTATTTTAAACGTGGCCTTGACCATACCCGCTCGAATCGTGGTCGGCATATTGGTGGATAAATTCGGCCCACGTATTGTTTACAGTATCTTGCTTTTTTCGTCGGGCATTATGTGTATTGCCTTCGCTTGCGCTCAAACGTACGAGCAATTGGCATTAACTCGATTTTTATTAGGCTTTGTCGGTGCCGGTTTTGTAATCGGCATTCGCTTAGTCGGCGAATGGTTTCCCGCCCGCCAAGTTGGTTTAGCTGAAGGCGTTTACGGCGGATGGGGCAATTTTGGTTCGGCCGCAGCCGCATTCACCTTGCCCACCATCGCGCTGGCCGTATATGGCGGTGAAGACGGTTGGCGCTATGCCATTGCGAGTACCGGTGTTGTCGCTATGGTGTATTCAATCATTTTTTATCTGCGGGCTCGCAATACGCCTAAAGGTTCAACCTACTTTAAACCTAAAAAGTCGGGTGGATTAGAGGTTAGTAATCGCAAAGACTTTTATTTTTATCTGGTGATGAACATTCCCATGTACATTATCCTTGCAGTGCTCGCATGGAAATTGTCGCCCTCGGGGGTGGGCTTGCTTTCGCAAACCACGACATCAATTTTGTATGCCGTGTTGGTTGCACTATGTGGGTTTCAGTTTTCGCAGATTTATAAAGTTAATAAAGACATGCTGAAAACCGGCGACGTAGAGCCGCACCAGCGCTACAAGTTTAGGCAGGTGGCTATTTTAAACTGCGCTTACTTTGTGACCTTTGGTTCGGAACTCGCCGTGGTTTCGATGTTGCCCGCATTTTTTATGGAGACGTTCGAGGGGATGTCACTGGCTTTGGCGGGCGCGCTCGGTGCGGCATTTGCTTTTATGAACTTAGTCGCACGCCCCGGTGGTGGTTACTTAAGCGATAAATATGGCCGTCGCAAATCCATGAGTATTTTTGTAGCTGGCTTGGCGGTGGGTTACTTTATTATGTCGCAGGTCGACGGCTCTTGGCCCATTGCTTTCGCAGTGCTGGCGGTCATGTGCTGTTCATTCTTTGTACAAGCCGGTGAAGGTGCGGTATTTGCCATTGTGCCTTTAGTGAAGCGCCGCATGACTGGCCAAATTGCGGGCATGGCCGGCGCCTATGGTAACGTCGGTGCAGTCACCTTTTTAACGGCCTATAGCTTCGTGGATGCCTCTACCTTCTTTATGATTATCGGCGCTTGTGCGCTGGTGCTTTTCGGCATAGTGCAGTTTCTGGAAGAGCCCGAAGGCCACATGGCAGAAGTGCATGCCGACGGCACTGTGGAAAAAATCGAGCTAACCTAGCCTGTCTTTACCCCCAAGCCCTGTGCGGCGCTTCGTCAACGATAAAAAAGGCCTTATCTTCATCGATAAGGCCTTTTTTATCGTTTGTAGGGCGCCGTCGCCGATAAGGGCTTTGCTATTTGTGGCAGATGTTAGCAAAATGACGACCCTCGACGTTTTCGCTGTGATTTCACGCTTTTTTAATTCGGTGGCTGGTTTATGTTAATTGTTACCGCGATCTTGCCCATTCTTTCGGTTCTAGTGTTGCTGGTTGTCTTACGCATGCCAGCTTCCCGTGCCATGCCGCTGAGCTTTATAGCAACGCTGCTTGCCTGCTTGTGGGTCTGGGGTATTCCCGGCTATCAGGTCTCTGCGGCTATTATCGAAGGTTTGGTGATTGCGGGCAGCATTTTATGGATCGTATTTGGTGCGATTGTATTTTTAAACGTGCTAAAGAGCACCGGTGCAATTGCGATTATTCGGCAAGGGTTTACCCAGCTTACGCCAGATCGGCGCATTCAAGCGATTGTGATTGCCTGGTTGTTTGGCGCTTTTTTGGAGGGGGCTTCAGGTTTTGGCACTCCGGCGGCTATCGCAGCGCCACTACTGGTTTCTCTCGGGTTCCCGGCGATTGCTGCCGTGGTGGTCGCCTTGGTGGCCGATTCGGCACCCGTGACTTTCGGCGCCGTCGGCACCCCAGTTGTGATTGGTCTAGCCCAAGGGGCACCGCAGTTGTCAGCAGAACAAGTAGGGGCAATTGCTCAGCGGGCAGCGCTGATTGATTTGTGCTCGGCCACATTAATTCCGTTAATTATTGCCGCTATGTTAACGCGGTTTTGGGGGGCAAATCGCTCTTGGCGCGAGGGCTTGCAAGTTTGGCCTTTTGCTCTTTTGTGCGGTGGCACATTCAGCGTTACGGCCTGGCTAGTTTGCCGACTACTCGGCCCAGAATTCCCGTCGATAATCGGAGGCCTAGTTGGCTTGGCGGTAGCGATTACCGCAATCAAAAATAATTGCTTGATGCCGCGCCGGGCATGGCGCTTCGAGCACGACAGTAAAATAGATCACGGCAATCCTATTGCACGCAAAACGCTTGTATTGGCTTGGGCGCCCTACATCGCTGTGGCTGCGCTGTTGATTCTTACACGGCTCGATGCACTCCCTTTCAGAGCGCTTTTAAAACAAATTAACTTTAATACAGGCCCGTTGTTTGGCTCTACCATTGAGGCGTCATTTGAGCCGCTTTATTCACCGGCTATGGTTTTTGTTGTGGTTGCCGTGATCACCCAGCTTACCGCGTTATCTGCTGCGCAATTAAGCGCACCAGCGGGTAACAATCAGCAACCATGGCGAGATGCGTTAAAAACCTTGCTACCCACCACGCTCGCGCTGTGTGCGTCTGTGCCCATGGTAAGGCTGTTTATT
>DATBNJ010000212.1:0-10146 GCA_036554385.1 Marinagarivorans sp.
TACAGGTGGTGCAGCGAATGCGCGCGGGGTTGAGCGCGGATAATACGGCCACAAAGGTTAAGGGACTGTGGCAGTTGACGCAATATCTCATAGTGTTAACTCAAGCAGTTTTGCAGCTATTCAACCAAATTAATCCTTTCAAGGGGTTAATTTTTATTTAGCTGATTAGTTGCGCAGTTTTAATGCAAGTTGGTGTTCATTGAGCTTAGACGAATCGGGCGTTTCCGTCAGGTGCCTGTGCTTACTTCGTGTGCGCATGCAGCCGTAATCGCGAGCGCCCATTAAACTTGTGAAGCAATCGTGCTGCCTGACAACATAATTGAGTCTAAGGGATAAATGGGCTGTGAGAAATCCCGTAAGGCTGATTTTTCGGGTTTTTATTGGCATTGTTTATTGGGCATACCAGAGTGCAGTTGTTAAGTCTGTGAGAGGGTGCGCAAAATAATGCCGAGGTGTCTATTGGGTTATTGTGCTCGGAAGGGCGAGGAGTCATGACGGCGGGTTGGCCCTCAGTACGGCGGTGGCGAATTGTGTTCGCCGTTGCTTTCTCCTCAGTTTGCTTTTGGCCTATGCCCTAGCCGGTATGGGTGATACCGTTACTTGCAGTCTCCGAGTACCCATAGTATATAAAAAGCATTGCGCTATTTTATTGCTATTATGCTTTCTTCTGTTTTAATTTGGCAATATTATGCCGTTAATGATTTTAATGTTGGCATTTTATGCTGTTGAGGTGGGTTGTGATGTCAAGTGGCGATTTGGGTAAACGCGCGGTGACCGGCTCTAGTTTGGTTGGCACAGTGGCATCACAGGGGAGTACGGGCTCGGTGGCCTTAGATAGCTATGATCGAAAAATCCTTGCGGCGCTGCAGACGAGTGGCCGGATGAGCAATCAGGAGCTCGCCGATGCCATTGGTTTGTCGCCCTCACCCTGTTTGCGGCGTGTGCGACAGCTTGAGGAAACGGGGCTTATCGAGGGCTATCGTGCACAAGTCAATGCACGCAAGCTGGGGCTTGCGCTGATGGCTTTTATTCAAATTGGCATGGACCGGCATACGCCGGAACGTTTCCAGAGCTTTGAGCAAACCGTCGCCGACTTTCCTGAGGTATTAGAGTGTCATTTGATTGCCGGGCAATCGGCGGATTATTTACTTAAGGTGATTGTTAAAGATATGGACGACTACCAGCAGTTTTTGTTGCAAAAACTTACTCGTATCGACGGCGTAAGCGGCGTGCATTCGTCGTTTGTGCTCAAGTCGCCACTGCAGCGCACGGCATATCCAGTTTGACACGCCTTTGCATTGCGCCCTGCAATCTTTAACGGTTAGTCCTTATTTACGATGCACGCCCGAGGGTGTGCGGAACTCATTACCCCCTGTGTTAGGCGCGCAGGTTCTGGAGACAAAATGAATGACGCTCTCGTTTTTCGGCTCGCCGATATCGCCGCTTTGGCTCAACAGCAATTTCAAGCCCGCTATGCTGATATCGACCCCGTTATTGGCATTAATCGCCAGCTGCGCAAACAGGGCTTTGCGATCGACCTGATGACCATTGACTGCCATGTTTCCAAGCGGCGGGTAACGTTGCTTTTCGAAGATGCCAAGCCCGAGGTGGCGGGTTACCAGTTTGGCTGGACGGATAAAGACCCCGAATCGCAGTTTGAATCCATGCCGGTATCGAGCCTTACCCAGCAAGGTTTTTATGAGTTAATGTGCCGGGGTTTAGTTGCCGAAAATAAATAGCCATTAACGATCCATCTCGAAGCGCCATGGATGGAAGGGGGCAGAAAGATCGCCAGGCGCGAGCTCTGCCAACTTGCGTTTTTGATTCAGGCGGTATGTGGCCTCCAAGGACGGAGGAAATGCAAGAAGATTGCCTGGCGCAATCTCTGCTCCTACCGCGTTAGTGCCTGCCGCTGGGTTTTGTTATGGCCCGGTGCTCATCGATAACCGTGGGGTGTAATTTAATGCCAGCAACCATTCACAATCCTATTTTAAAAGGATTTAATCCAGACCCGTCGATTTGCCGAGTAGGTGACGACTTTTACATTGCGACCTCAACCTTTGAATGGTTTCCTGGGGTGCAAATTCACCACTCTAAAAATCTGGTTGATTGGTCGTTAATAACTCACCCGTTAAACCGCGTTTCGCAGCTCGATATGAAAGGGCATCCAGATTCCTGCGGTGTTTGGGCGCCGTGTTTAAGCTATTGTGACGGCTTATTTTATCTAATTTATACCGATGTGCGAGCGTACCAGAATGATTTTCAAGTTAGAAAAAATTATTTGGTGACCGCAAGTGACATAAAAGGGCCGTGGAGCGAACCCATCGAGATGAACGCCAGCGGCTTTGACCCGTCGTTATTTCACGATGATGACGGGCGAAAGTGGTTTTTAAATGTATTGTGGGATCACCGCCCAGAACTCAATTTAAATCACCACCGGCAGGCTAAAAGCTTTGCCGGTATTGTGATGCAGGAATACGACCCTGCGCAACAAAAATTGGTGGGCCCTATTGATTCGATTTTTAAAGGGTCGGATTTAGGTTTGGTGGAAGGCCCTCATCTTTATAAACGGCACGGTTATTATTATTTGTTGACGGCAGAGGGCGGTACGTTCAGTCATCACGCGGCTTTATTTGCGCGCAGCAAGAATCTATTCGGGCCTTATGAGTGTGACCCCGAGGGCCACTTTTTAAATAGTGCAAGCTCTCCGTCGAGTGTGTTGCGACGCAGCGGCCATGCCGATATGGTTTCGCTGGAAAATGGTGACGATTATGTAGTGCACTTGGCGGGTAGGCCGCTGCCCTATCGCGGTCGCTGCGTCATGGGGCGCGAAACGGCGCTGCAAAAAATCTCTTGGAGTGACGACGGTTGGCCGCGACTGGCGCACGGTGATAAGGGGCCGGCGCTAACCGTTGCCGCGCCTAATTTGCAAGCTGCCGAACAGAACGCTTCGGGCGCTGCTAGTGGGCCTGTTTTACAGCGCGAAGTGTTCGACTTCGGACAAGATCGATTAACCTTGCACTACCAAAGCCCACGGGTACCTTTAGCCGAGCCCGCGCTCAGTTACAGCGCCTGCCCCGGCTATTTACGGTTGCAAGGGCGCGAAGCGCCGGTAAGCCTTTATGAGCAAACCTTAATTGCCCGTCGACAGCAGGCGTTTTGTTTTAGCGCCCAAACCGAAGTGGAATTTGCCCCGACAAGCTTCCAGCAAATGGCCGGCTTAATAAGTTTTTACAATACCCAAAAATTTATTTATTTGTATATTAGTCACGATGATGCTTTGGGCCGAGTATTGGAGGTTATGGTGGCGTGCAATAGCGGCAGCATGCACTACCCTTTGGGGCGGCGCATAGCGTTGCCTAATACTGGGCCCATTAAATTAAAAATATCGGTGAGGTACGATCAGTGGCGAGCCTACTGGGCCTGCCGAGACGATTACGAGTGGCATCCGGTTGGTGGCTATTTTGACTACAGTATTCTTGCCGATGAGGTTGGTGGCGAGCATTTTACCGGCGCCTTTATCGGCATGGCGTGCCACGACTTGTCGGGGCAGCGCAAGGCGGCGAACTTTAGCCGCTTTTCCTATATTGAAGAGGACGATTAGCGATTTTTTATTGCCAATTGAGCGAGGTGTTATCTAAGTTAGTGACAACCTTAAGTTTGTCGTCATTTAACTGTTGAATTAGGTGCGCTTCGTAGGCGAGGTCGACTACCTCGCCTTTGCGGCAGCTCATGTCTTTACTGGCTATGCCCACCCAGCCATTTTTACCGGATTTTTTGGTGCAGTATAAGGCGCGGTCGGCAATACCAATAACTTGCTCCCAGCTTAGCGCATCGACATGCATAGGGTGGAATGGGTAGGTGGCAAAACCGATCGATGCGGTTTTATGCAGTGGCTCACCGCGGCCAATATCAAAGGGTGTATTGGCGATGGCGGCGCGCAAGCGCTCTACCGAAATTTCGACATCTTCGCGCTTCAGGTGCCGCATAACCACCACAAACTCTTCGCCGCCCCAGCGCACAATGTAATCCGATTGGCGCAAAACCGTTTTTAAAACATCGGCCAGCTGAATTAATAGGGCATCCCCGGCATCGTGCCCGTAGGTGTCGTTAACAGCTTTAAAGTCGTCCAAATCTAAAATAACAAATACCAAGCCAGAGGTATTTTCTTTGGGGATGCCGTGGGCAAATTGACGCTGCACGAGGGCAATATCTTCGTGAATAAACTGATCGAGGTAACGGCGGTTGTTCAAACCCGTTAATTGATCGGTGACGGTCATCGACTCCAGTTTTTCGTTGAGGGTGGCCAGCTCTTCATGGGCGGCCAGTAGGAGTTCTTTTTCGCGGTTGAGCTCGAGCGTGCGCTGGGCAACTTTTTGGTCTAGTTCGCGGTTGATATTGTCTTTCATGCGCTCAACTTCACGCAGTTTGGTGACGAGCTCGCGTTCGCTTTCGAGTTTTTGGCGCGCGCTTTCTAGGCGCTGGCGTTGTACGTAATACAGTCGCAATAAAATACCCAAGGCGATAATAATGTACGCGGTTTTGGCCCAACTGGTTAGCCAAATGGGGGGGATAACCGTTATGCGCAATTTTTTAGGGGTATTATTCCATACGCCGGCACTATTGGCCGCCTTAACTTCGAGCTGATACTCCCCTGCGTCCAAGTTGGTGTAAATTGCACTGCGTTGTTTATCGACCCAGTTCCATTCCTTTTCGAAGCCCACTAAGCGGTACGCATAAGTGTTGTCTTCCGGCGAGCGATAATCCAAGGCGGCAAAACTCACGGAAAACACCGATTGCTCGTGGTTGAGCACAATGTGCTCGGTCAGGTTGATGTCCTTGCTGAGTATTTGAGTTTCATCATTGGGTTTGATAACGCGGTTAAAGACGCGCAGTTCACTGAGCACCAATGAAGGTGGCTGCCAGTTGGATATTAGCTGCGACGGTCGAAAAATAACAAGCCCTTCGGAGCTGCCGAAGGCGAGCTCTCCGGAGCTTAGGCGCGAGCCGGAATGCCGGTTAAATAAGTTGCCAGGTAGCCCATGACCCCGAGTGTAATGGTTAATAACGCCCTGAGTTTCGCTAAATACGACGAGGCCTTGATACGTAGCCAGCCAAATTTGGCCGGCTGGGTCTTCAATAATACTGCTTACAGATTGGTCGGGCAGGCCGTGCTCTTCACCAAAGCGCGTGAAGTGCCCAGTTGTGCGGTCCATAAGGTTGACGCCAGCACCGTCGGTGCCTACCCAAAATCGGCCTTCGGAGTCTTCAAAAAGCGTGGACACCATATTAGAGCTAATGCTGTTGATGTTGTTTGGGTCGTGGCGGTAGGCGGTAAACTCACCGCTTTGGGGGTCCAACAGGTACAAACCAGCAAATGACGCCACCCAAATTCTGCCATCGCGATCTTCGTAGATGAAGCGGGTGTAAAGCGCGTCGACCTGCTTGCCGTCTCTGCCGTTGGGCAGGTAGTGCTCAAAGTCGTCGGTTTCTGGGCGGTAGCGGCTCACACCTCTTTCACTCGCCACCCAAAGGCGGTTTTGGCTATCGTAAAGTAGGCCCCAAGGCTCGCGGCCGAGCAGTGAATTAGGTTCGCCTGCTACCGGCAGGTAGTGGCTGAATTCGCCCGTTTGAGGGTCGCGGCGATTAAGGCCTCGATCCCATACCCCAAGCCATAGCTCTTCATTTTGGCCGTAGGCCATATCCAAGATGGTGCTGCCCGATAGGGTGGTGGGGTCGTTAGGGTCGTGGCTAAAGTGGTGGAAGATACTTGTGGTGCGGTCAAAATAGCCGAGGCCAAAGCCGGCTCCCACCCATATATTGCCCTTTTTGTCTTCCAGTGTTGACAGCACGCCGCCATCTGGCAAGGAGTCGCTATCGCGGGGGTCGTGGCGGTAGGTGACAAATTGAGAGCCTTGTTCGTCGACCCGGTCAATACCACTGGGGAAGTAGCCTATCCAGATGCCCCCGCGGTTATCCTCAAATAAACTGCGGACGACAAAGTTACCCGGTGATAGTGGTTTGCCCTCGATGTAGCGGTGGCTTTCGACCGACATATCAATGGGCGATACCACGTGCACGCCGGTGCCATCGCCGATCCATATAAGACCGCGACGGTCTTGGTGTATATCCCACACCGTGTCGGCTTTCTCTAAGGGGTTGTGAATAAAGCGCTCGGCTTGGTGTTTATTGAGATCAAAAAGGGCGATACCGGCGCCTTGAGTACCGATCCAAAGGCGTTGGTGGTTATCGATAAATAGGGTGCGAACCTTATTGCTGGGCAATCCCGCCGCGCCATCTTGCCAATGCTTGCCTTTGCCGGTCGCGGGGTCGTAGAGACTGAGCCCCGTATCGTGGTGGCCCAACCAAAGGCGGCCTTGGTGGTCTTCGACAATCGCGGTGACAAATTTGCCGCCGCCGCGCGTATGCTCGGTTAACCAAGCATGTTCAAAGCGAGTAGGTTGCAGTGTTTCACGGTCGATAATAAACAGGCCTTCGCTGCTCGCCAGCCATAACTGCTGAGAGCTGTCTTCGAATAGCACGTCGTAGGTGGGTTTATCGGTGAGCCGGTCGACGGGAATGATTGCACAATCAAATTTTTCTAAGGCCGCATCATAGCGGCAATAACCCTCGCGAGTTGTCGCCCACAAGCGACCGTTTTCGGTTATTAGTAGGCGTTCGACCCAGTTGGAGGGCAGGCCGCCGGATTGGCCAGACTTGTGACGAAAGGGGAGTAGTTCGTAGCCGTTGTAGCGTGCCAAACCTTTGGCCGCGGCAAACCAAAGGTAACCTTCGGTATCTTGTGCGATGTCGTTGATGTGCCCCATGCCTTCCAAGTCGCTTTGGGCGATGTGTGAAAACTTTAGCTGCGGCAAGATGTTTTGTTTGGCGAGAGCCTGTGGTGAGAAAGCACTAGGGCTTGCTTGTGCCAACAGAAAGGCAAAAGCAAAAAGCCGCGCCTGCAGCGCGGAGCACGCAAGTCGACGCAACAACGCGCGGAGGTTAAAACCCATACTTTTTTCCCTGTAGGACAAGGCTTTGCGTATAGTCTGTCGAACGTAAATGACATTCCATGAAAGATTAAGCACCGGCTATTGGTTTAACACTGGCACACCGCAATACGCCTCGATGCGCATTGGGAGCTGATAAAGGATGAGCCGCACACCGCTTGCTCAAAAGCGCGGCAATTATGCGCCTCCCATTGTGTTAAGGCTAGTTCAAATCCCACAGTGGTATTAAGTCTATTAGTAATTAATTCATTATTTAGTAGGTAATTTTGTATATATGCGGCGCCGGCTATTAGGGTGGTTTATCCATAATTATGATGTGATTTCCGTTAAGTGCCGGTAAAAACATAACAAAACTGGTGCCATGTATCGCTCGCGGTTGAACTTGCGCGGGCCAAAATAGCGTGCATTATGCCTCATAAGTAGAATACTTGCAGGCGCGCCGGCTGGACTTTAGCGTGTTGCCCAGTAATGAATACTAAACAGTGGCAGTACGGCAACCAGTGTTGAGCCCATATCGGTCCAAGTGTGGTAGTTTTGGTACCGCATAAGCGCTAGGTAGGCGAGAAAAGACAGTGGCCAACAGAGGTAAACCGCCGAGTGCTGGAAGAAGCCAGCTAGTATGCGCTTACCTTGCCGCAACCAAAATAAATACCAAACGCAGGCCGCCGCCGTTGCGGTATGGGTGCTGTAGTCCCAGCCTTGTTGTGCCCAGAGGCGATGCGCGTGATCGGCAAACATGAGCCCATACGCGATGATGGCGAGTAAGAGGAGGCTGCAAAATTCTTTCAGTGCGACTCTCGGTTGCTTGAGCTTAACGGCCATGCTCAACAGGATTACGATAAGCAAAATGGGGACGTAGCTGTCGGCGATTAAGTCTAGCGTGCGATAACTCATGGTAGTGGGGCGATCCTAGCGGTGATGTCGAAGGCGCCAGTATAATGAGCAATAGGCGCTTAGCGCCCTTTTTTTGCTGTTCAATAGGCTTAAATTGGGCGCCGTGCTTGAGCTGGGGTGGCGCGCAGGCTGAAAATTGTGATATTCGTCGCTTAATCGTAGCCTATTGTGAGGGCTTAAGGTAAGCTGCGCGCCATTCTTCCGAGCAATCCGTTGTATTGTTACTCAATTGTTCCATCAGCGACGTTAAGTCTATTGTTTAGCGCTGCGAGTTCCAGCCTATCTGTTTTGCTCTCCTGGCCATATGGCTCTTTCGTAAATAACCCGCCTATGCGGTTATTTAACGCTTTTATACGTGAAAAAATTATGCAATTTGAAGACTTAGGCTTAGACGCGGCTATTTTAACGGCTGTTACTGAGCAAGGTTACACAACGCCATCGCCAATTCAGGCACAGGCTATTCCGCCCATTTTAGAGGGCCGCGATGTTATGGCGGCTGCGCAGACGGGCACTGGTAAAACAGCGGGTTTTACGCTGCCCATTCTGCATCGTTTGTCCTTGGGGCAAAAAGCCGGCGCCAATCAGGTGCGCGCGCTAATCTTAACGCCGACGCGAGAATTGGCGGCGCAAGTGGCTGACAATGTTCAGTCTTACTCGGCACACCTACCGCTGAGTTCAACGGTGGTTTTTGGCGGGGTAAAAATAAACCCTCAAATGATGCGTTTGCGCCGTGGTGCGGATGTGCTGGTCGCGACACCGGGCCGTTTGCTCGATTTGTACCAACAAAACGCGGTGAAGTTTAGCCAGCTAGAGGTCCTCGTTTTCGATGAGGCAGACCGCATGCTGGATATGGGCTTTATTCACGATATTCGAAAAATCCTGCGCTTTTTACCGAAGGAGCGTCAGACTTTAATGTTCTCGGCGACCTTCTCTGACGAAATCCGGGAACTGGCCAAAAGTTTGGTGCAAAACCCGGTACAGGTTTCGGTGACGCCCAAGAACTCGACGGCGGCGTCGGTTACCCAAATGATTCACCCCGTCGATAAAGCCAAAAAAGCTGCGCTATTAACGCACTTGATTAATGACGGCGGTTGGCAGCAGGCGCTTGTATTCAGTCGCACAAAGCATGGCGCTAATAAACTGACCAAGCAGTTAGACGCGGCGGGCATTACTGCCGCAGCGATTCACGGCAATAAGAGCCAGGGCGCACGCACGCGTGCTTTGGCCGAGTTTAAACAAGGCAAGGTACGCATATTGGTGGCGACTGACATCGCTGCGCGGGGTTTAGATATTGATCAGCTGCCGCAGGTGGTTAACTTTGATTTACCCAATGTGCCAGAAGATTATGTGCATCGCATTGGCCGCACAGGGCGCGCTGGCGCTACCGGTAAAGCGGTGTCACTGGTGAGCGCCGATGAAATTGCGCAGCTGGTAGATATCGAGCGGGTTATTGGTCGAGTGATCGAGCGAGACTATGTTGGGGGCTTCGAGCCTGTACATGAGGTGCCGCCATCGCCAACACCGCGCGCGCACCAACCGAAAAGGCCCAAAAAGCCTAAGCAGCATATGGATGGCCAGCGTGGTGCGACTAGCCATCAAGCGCCCAACGCAAAAAGACCTTCGCGTGGTGCAAAACCCGGCGGTGGCGCTCGGCCAAGCCGGCCACCAAGAGCCAGCCGCTCAAGCAGTTAATGCCCACCCCGAAACCCAGATTTTGGGATGCATTAAAAGCTGGGAAAGAACTTTCCAGTAAAAAATAAAAAGGCCAGCGATTTCGCTGGCTTTTTTATTGCTGCAATAATCGAAACCAATTTGGCAAATGGTTTAAGGTTTCGCTAAAAATGACTACCGCCGTTAACAGCGGTAGTTATTTTTAACGATGCCTTTCATTTTTGAATTCAAGCGTGCTTTTTATTGGGCTTTGCTTCTTAGTCTTCTGAGAGGTTTGGTCTGCTGTGATTGCAAGCTGTGCAATACAGCAATAGTGAAAAAAACAGGACGCGATTTCTACTATGAGTTACTGCTTTTCAATTAATGATACCGCTGGACAAAAGGTTGTATCTGGGGATATGCGACCGGTTTTTTTATCTTGTGTTATTGGGGTTTGCGGTAAGCTTTGTCGACGCACATAAGCGTAAGCAACCATACTCGTGTTTACGTTTGCCTGCGGCTTTTAGTATTCGTTTAGTTTTGTTTTTATTTCGCGACGCACAGATTACGCCGCGTTAGTCGCGCATTAGTA
>DATBNJ010000223.1:0-13087 GCA_036554385.1 Marinagarivorans sp.
TAGTTGGTCGAAGTTAAAGACTTAATGACGGGCGTTGACTTCAAAGTATTCTCCGCGCCCGCAAAAGACCCCAAAGGCCGCGTGGCAGCGCTTAAAGTACCTGGTGGCGCCGACAAGTTAACGCGTAAGCAAATCGACGAATACACGAAATTCGTCGGTATTTATGGCGCTAAAGGCTTAGCGTACATTAAAGTCAATGACCTATCGGATTTAGAAGAAGGCTTGCAATCGCCAATTGTTAAGTTCCTTCCCGTCGACGTGCGCAAGGCATTAATGGAGCGTTTAGCTGCGCAAAACGGCGATATTATTTTCTTCGGTGCCGATAAAGGTAAGGTGGTATCCGAAGCCTTGGGAGCACTGCGCTGTAAGCTCGGTGCCGATTTGGATCTTTACACCTCGGAATGGGCACCGTTATGGGTGGTCGATTTCCCGATGTTCGAAGAGCTTGACGGCGGCAAGCTAACCGCATTGCACCATCCGTTTACTGCACCATCGTGCTCGCCCGAAGCGCTAAAAGCTAATCCTGTCGGCGCCTTAAGTCGCGCCTACGATATGGTATTGAACGGTACGGAGCTCGGCGGCGGCTCGGTGCGTATTCACAATCAAGACATGCAGCAAACTGTGTTCGAGATTTTGGGTATTGAGCACCAAGAACAGCGCGAAAAGTTTGGCTTTTTACTCGACGCTTTAAGCCATGGCGCACCTCCGCACGGCGGTTTGGCCTTCGGCTTAGACCGCCTGATTATGTTGATGACAAAATCCGACTCCATTCGCGACGTTATCGCCTTTCCTAAAACGCAGTCGGCCGCTTGTGTTATGACTGACGCGCCCGGTGCCGTCGATAGCCTGCAGTTGCGCGAGCTTAACATTGCACTTAAGGTAAAAGCGGAGAAAAAGCCTGCAGGTGAATAGCTGGTGAGCTTGGCTGCGTGCCATTACGGCTAGGCCGCAAAGTTTATAAAAACGGTAGCTAAGGTCCCGCGCGCGAAAGCCTGCGGGACTTTTTTTGCCCGCTGGGTATCCGCAAAGCCGCTGTTGTCGCTGCGCTGATTTTGTCCGCCGTGGGCCAAATGGTCTCGCTTGGGCGTGGTATAATCGCCGCTCACGTTTACGCTGCGCTTGGTTGGAATTCGCTCCGGCTTGGGCGCCTTGATGATAAGAGAACACGCTTTTATGTCTCACCCTGTAACATCGCCGGTGGTTGTGGCACTTGATGTCGACAACGAGCGCGCGTGCTTGGCGCTTGCCGAGCAATTATCGCCCGAACTGTGCCGCTTAAAAGTTGGCAAAGAACTGTTCACCCGATGCGGTCCAGCCATAGTCGAAAAACTCCAAGCGATGGGCTTTGAGATTTTTTTAGATTTAAAATTTCACGATATTCCGGTCACGACGGCCAAGGCGGTAAAGTCGGCGGCTGAGCTTGGCGTTTGGATGGTTAATGTCCACGCCAGTGGTGGCATGCGGATGCTTGAAGCCGCCAAAGAAAGCCTCGCAAATATGCAACAAGCCCCGCTGTTAATTGGCGTTACAGTGCTAACCAGTTCGACCCAAGACGAGTTGCATCAGTTAGGTATAACGCGAACACCGCAGGAGCAAGTGCTGCACTTAGCGGCAATGACGCAGCGCGCTGGACTCGATGGAGTTGTATGCTCTGCTCAGGAAGCCACCGCGTTAAGGCAGCAAAACGGCAACGATTTTGTGTTGGTAACGCCAGGCATAAGGCCTGCGGGCAGTGATCATCAAGACCAGCGCCGTGTAATGACACCACAAGAGGCCATGGCTGCAGGCAGTCATTACCTGGTTATTGGGCGGCCAATTACGCAAGCGCCCGAGCCCATCGCCGTTTGCCATTCCATTGTTGCTAGCCTTGCGGGCGAATAATGCCTTAGGAGAAACCTTTTTGTGACTCAAATCATTACCGTCGATGGCCCGAGCGGTGCGGGCAAAGGAACGCTCTGTCAGCTGCTGGCACGACAGACCGGCTACGCGCTGTTAGATAGCGGTGCGCTCTATCGACTAACCGCCTTGGCCGCGCTGAATGATCGCGCCGATTTAAGCAACGCGGTCGAAGTCGCCAATATCGCTGCAGCACTGGACATCGCCTTTGATGCGACCGACAAAGGCGTGACAGTCACTCTGCGCGGCGTCGACGTGTCTATGGCCATTCGCCAAGAAGATGTCGGCATGGCCGCCTCTAGGGTTGCCGCGCTGCAGCCGGTGCGCGATGCGCTGTTGGCGCGGCAGCGCGCATTTGCGACCGAGCGCGGCTTAGTTGCCGATGGCCGCGATATGGGCACCGTGGTCTTTCCCCAGGCGCAAGTTAAGTTTTTTCTAACGGCCAGCGCCGAAGAGCGCGCCCGGCGTCGCGTATTGCAATTGCAGGCGGCCGGTGCCGCTGCGGACGAGGCCAAAATACTCGCCGACATTCAAGCGCGCGATAAGCGCGACAGCGAGCGCGAGCACGCCCCTTTGGTAGCGGCGCCCGATGCCGTGTTGCTCGATTCCACCCAACTGTCGATCGACGATGTTTTCCAGCAGGCCATGGCTGTTGTAAAGGCTTAGGCGGTGACGAGGCTCCGCGCGCTTCGGGCAATCTGGCTGAGCGCGCCCGATTTGTGACATGGCGGACTTAAAAGACTAGCGCAAGGCAGTTGTGGCGCGCGGCGATTCAATGATACTTTCACACGGTGGTTACGGGGCAATCCAGAATATCGGCACATGAAAGGTGGCAATTAGATGTTAAAAGCGATTTACAAATGGTCGGTGCGATTACTTATGTTGGTTTGGTGGTTATTGCTCGCGCTATTTGTTATTAAGTTTTACTTGGATAATACCGCGACGGTCGACGTAAGCTTTATGCGCTGGACGCTTGCCGACGTCGCTGTTTCACGCTTGGCATTTGGTCTGCTGGGCGGAGGTATGGCGTTGTCATTGCTGATTTTAATGCCGTGGGTGTTAATGCTGAGATTTAAGCTTAAGCGCTTGGAGCGCAGCCTCAACCGTACGCAAACAGCTTTGCAAACAGTGGTCAAACCCTAGCGGCGCAATTATGGAAACAAACTCTCTGCTCGTTTTTCTATTGTTTTTAAGTGCTTTGGCGATTGGCTACTTACTCGCCAAACGCCCGCTCAATATTAAAGACCGGCTAACACCGCAGACATCTCGCGTTCGCTTAGACCGCTATCGCGAAAGCCTTAACTATTTAATTACCGAACAGCCCGACGCCGCGATTGATGCGCTTACGGCCACCCTTGATGTCAACGAGGATACGCTCGAGACTCATATGGCGCTGGGCAGCATGCTGCGTAAACGTGGTGAGGTCGATCGCGCGATTCGCATTCACCAAAACGTCTTGTCGAGGCCAAGTTTAACCAAAGATCAAGACTTGCAAGCGCGCCTAGCGCTGGCTGAGGATTACTTAAAGGCCGGTTTGTTTGACCGAGCCGAGGCGTTGTATAACGAGCTTAGCCATGTTGGTGAGGCGGGCATCGCCGATAAAGCCCTTATGCGTCTGGTCGAGGTATACCAAAGTGAAGGCGAGTGGCTGCAGGCGGTGGTTGCCGCCGATGCCCTGTGCCAAAGCGGCTCGACTAGCCAGGGCGGCGACCACTGGCGGCGTCTGCAGGCGCAGTTTTATTGCGAAATTGCCGAGCAGTCCCTAAAGCGGGGTTACTACAATGATGTGCAAGAGTCCCTTGATAAAGCGCAGCAACTGGACGTGGATTTAGCCAGAACATTGATACTGCGCGGCCAGATGGCGCTGGCGCAGCATCACGATCAGCAGGCTTTCGAGCTTCTAAAACAAGTGCCTTTAAACTTTACCGCTCACAATGCCCAGGTGCTGCCATTACTGATTGATGCTTATAACCGCACCCACAAGCCAGAAGCGCTGCAAGCGTTTTTGGCCGATATCTATCAGCAGCAACCCTCCGCATTATTGTTGCCGGCAATGGCGAGGGCGATTGCCGATAAAAGCACCGAGGCAGATGCCATTGTCTTTTTGGTGAAAGAGCTGGAAAACTGGCCGCACCTTGAATCCTTGAGCGATGTCTTGGGTATATTGCCTTCTTCAACGTACCAACAACTGTCGTTGGAATCTCTACTGGGGATTGTCGAGCAGCGGCTGCAGCAAACGCAGTCTTATGAGTGCCAAAACTGTGGCTATACGGGGCACGAGCACCATTGGCATTGTCCCAGTTGCAAAAGCTGGGGCACCATTATTTCAACCCATTAACCGGCTCTTACCCTGTGGCCCTCCAGGGATGGAGGAAATGCAGAAGATTGTCTGGAGCGATCTCTGTAGCCCTCCAGGGATGGCAATGCCGTTAACTTAGCGGCAGTCGATAACTTTTCTGGACTCGCTCGAGCCAGTCCATGGGCGCTCCCAGCGCGTGAGGGTCCTGAAAAACCACCGCCTACCGCTTAACTTCGCGTTAAATTAATCACATTGCCAAGGATGGCAGTGCTCGCGTTGTGGGATTCGTCGTCGTTACAGGTCAGCCGTTGGGGCTTTTGCCGTCATGTCGTCGTACACCATATTGCCGCACTCATCAATAAAGAAGGGCTCGATGTTGCTTTTTTCTCGTCCGGCTTTTCGAATGATAGCCTCTAGGTAGTGAGCATAGTTATCGGCAAAGCGTTCGCAGCGAGCGCCGCTTTCTTGGCTGAAGGTAATTCTGAAAATTGCCGGTTCCGGGCTGCCGTCACAGACTAAATAATCAAAAAGCTGGCCGTAGTGGGCGATTAATAAGCCGCGATCGGGAAGCAGTTGTGCGCTGTTGTTCAGCGCTGCATGGAATTCAAACTCTTCGGCAATTTCTTTTAAATCGTCAAAATACATGGCCGCCCAGCCGGCCAAATGACCGGCTGAACGCCCGCACTTGTGAAGAAACTGCACATAGCAGGCAGGAAATTTGAGCCCAAAATGGTTTTCTAAGGCCCGAATATCAGCCAATGGCACGCCTACAAGATCTTTTGCTTGTGCGACTCCCAGTTGTAACATGAGGTCGGTGAGTTGCTGAAGCTGCATGAAAACCCAAAGTTATGTCTATGGTGGCGGTTTGCGTGTTGCTGTGAGCGATGCCGTTGTTGTGACTGCCGTTTATTGTTGTTATTTGGGTTGCAATCTAACCCTTATGCCGTTGGCAAATCGTACTCGGTAACGCGCGGCGGGGCGGCGCATTTTAGGGGATCTTGCGCTGCAAGCAAAGCGAAACCCGATAATTGACATTTTTTGAGCGATGCCTAAGTGTTTGGCAGTTGCTGGCGGTTAAATGACGCCTTTTCGCAATTGCGGGCTGTAAATGTGGGCCATATACCAAGGCGTATAGCTTTAGCTCATTGCTAAAATAAAATAGTCTTAAAGCTATCGGGATAACGGTCGGTACTTGGATGAATTTTGGCTGTCAGCGCGTTAGACTAAGTTAGACGTAACTATTCTCAGCGCCCACGTTAATGATTCGTTTAATGAGTGATTAGTCTAGTGGTTAGTGAGCGCTGAGCCGAATAGTTACAGTTAAACAAACCTTTAAAGTTGGAGGGGATGTATGAACTCCGTTATTTCAGCGGGCTATCAAGGTATGGTGCAAAGCCAGCACACCATGCAGCGTTATGCTCAAGATATTGCCTCAACCAATACCGAGCGTCGCCAGAGCGCGCAAGGCAATGGTTCTGCGATACCTCCAAGCCAAGATGCCGTCGATGTAGCTAGGGGCACCGGCAACGAGGCGATTCCTGTTAATGAGGTACCCGCCGCGCAACCCTCACAAAACGTCAATACCGATAGGGTAGCGGCGTCCGAAAACTCCGTTGGCCCTATCGAAGGCTTAATTGCCATGCGCCAGCAAGAGCAGCTATTTAATGCCTCTGCCAGTGTGGTGGAAGTTGGCGCCGAAGCCGTTGGCAGCTTAATAGATGATTACAGCTAGCCTCTACCGCTCGGTTTCGACCCACCTAGCCGTTCGACATTCGGCCTGAGCGGGGCTGTGCCGTGAATATCTATGGGGCCCAGCATGTCGCGACGGCTTGGGCCGCTTTACCTCTATCAAGTCAGTCTGGCCCTCGCAATGCGGATGCTGGCGCGCAGCCACCGGTCGGCGAAGTTCGGTCAATAGGTCGAGCCGCTGAACCTTCTCGCGACACAGTTTCACTCAGTGCGCTGGGCCAGCAGCTCAGTTCTCGCGATTTTGCTGCATCTTTGGAGCAGGGGGGCTCAGTTGCGCGCCAAAGCCAAAATGCCTACGACGCAAACGGCAAGGCGCAAGCAGAGGCTCAACCGCCGAGTGCAATCAACGGTGGCGGCGACATAGACAAAGCAAACGAACAAGCGCGGGAGCAAGCGGATGAAAGGTCGATTAAACAATCGATTGAAAACAAAAAAGAGCAGCAGGCTGAGGCTCAAAAACAGGAGGCGATCCGTGATCTTGCGGCGCGAGACCGAGAAGTTAGAGCCCACGAGCAAGCGCATGCCGCAGTCGGAGGCTCCTTTGCCGGCGCACCCAAATACCAATATGAGCGAGGCCCTGACGGGGTCAATTATGCCGTAGGGGGTGAAGTGCCGATTGACGTCAGCCCAGCCGCCACACCCGAACAGACGATTGCCAAAGCGCAAACAATAAGGCGCGCGGCCTTAGCGCCCGCCGAGCCATCCCCTCAGGATAGGCGCGTTGCCCAAGAGTCCACGCGCTTAGAGGCCGAAGCGCGCCAAGAAATGCGTGCCGAATCAGCAGCATCAGCAGCATCAATAGAAGCTAAGCAAGGCGCGAATCTCGAGACAGCGCAAGCGGGAGAATCGGCAACGCAAGGCGCAAATCAGGCGGTCTCGGCTAATAATACGGCGTCTTTAGCGCCTGTTGGCGCGCTGCCCCCTGATGCGCAGCCTGAGCTGCAGGGCGCCTCTTTTAATGCGAGTTCAAGCAATGTGAGTTCAAGCACTATGTCGAGTATCTCAAGCGCCGATAGTACGCGCTCGTCCGTGAATAACGGCGCCGATACCTACCGCACGCTATCGCGCTTAACGGGCGAGGCTTCTAATAACGGTACACTGGCGCGCGCCAATAACAGTCAGCCAACCTTACTAGACGCAATGGCTTAACGCGTAAAGTCGTCGGTATCTTGGCTTGGCACGCAAGCCCTGCTGGCGCCTGCAAACAACATGCGCGCAAACAGTAAAGCCAGCAACATTGTTGAAAGCGCGCCTAAGCCCAAAGCACCTCCCGACTTTGACTGTGGTTGAGCGTTTGATCGAGGTTGTATTTTGGGAGGGAGCTCGTCGAGCTGATCGGCGCTGTTTGGATCTGCGTCGATAATCGTTACCCCGTAGACCCAAATGAAGTTGTCTTCTGTGGGCATGTTTTCGTCCGAATCGGTGTAGTCTTGTAATGGAATGCTGCTATAAGTTTTCACGGCATTAATTGCATTTACAACGGCCATTCCTTCACCGGTTACTTGCCCAAAGACTGTAAAGCCATCGTTTTGATAATCCAAAGCGCTGCTATTGTCTCTAACATTAAAAAACCATTGGCTAGTCGCGCTATCGGGTTGCCCACCTAGCTTTGCCATCGCAATAGTACCGGCAACGTTTGAATAATACGGCTCGTTAATGACACTATCGTTTTTGGGTATTTCTTTCAGGGTTACCTCATCAGCTAACGTAAACCCCCCGCCCTGGACGACAAAGTTGGGTATCGAGCGGTGCACAATCGTATCTTGGTAAGCGCCCGAAGTGACATAGTCTAAAAAGTTAGCGACGGTGACGGGCGTTGCTTGGTCGAAAAGGACCACCTCTATTTCGCCAAGGGAGGTTTGAAACTGTACCGTAGTAGCATGGCTGACTACGGCACTTGTGCTGAGGCCTGCGGCGAATAGGGTGGCTAAAAGTCGTTTGAACATTGAATACTTCCGGTGGTTGGATTGTCGAGTTGGCTAGTCTTTGTTCTTAAATGCCATCCGTTGCGTTTCGCGAAGTCGCAATAAAAATGTGCGATTTCGATTGCTCACAAACGCTAATGCATGAGTATCGGCGTTTGGCGGCATTCCCCTATACCGCGTTAGGGTCTACCAAAAACGGGGGTTTCTGTCGGGGCACTAACGAATTTTGATCCTGAAGCGACATTCGTAGTGTTTCACCAAGTCGCCATACAAGTTACGTTTTTGATTTAGGTGGCGCGTTACTGTTATTAGTCGGCTTCAGGCTTCGATTCACGACCTTACCGATAAAGTATTTTAAGGGTTTTTGGCGGTTGTAGGTTATTCGTTTTAGCCAGAATAAGGAACCGTTCGAACCGTTTGGCTCAAAAGCGGTTCATAACACTGCGGGCCAGGTTGCGCTTCAAGCACTGGCGCTTAGCCGCAACGAGGGCTGCATTAGAAGTAGTAAACGGCGCCACCATTAAATGCCGAGCTTGCTGGCGATGGCTTGCGCCGCTTGTGCGGGGCTGAGGTCGTTAGCGGCTAGCGAAAAGTCAGCGTACTGTTGATACAGCGCGCAGCGTTCTTCAAATACGCTTGCCAGTGTTTGCTCGGCTGGTTTTGCTAGACCTCGCTGAGAGTAGTCACCGATTCTGTCGATAACGGTGCCCAGAGAAACCTCTAAATACACAACATAAGCCGTGCGCTTCAAGTGGTGCATTGCTTTAACGCTATACACAGCGCTACCGCCAGTGGCTATGACCGTATGCTTGGCTTTAATGCTTAACAGTGAGTGCTCCTCTGCGTCGCGCAAGCCAAGGTAGCCGGTTTCATCGAGTATGGTTTGAAGCGTTTGCTCGCGCTGCGATTCTATCAGTTGGTCGGTATCTAAAAAGTCGTAGCCTAGCTGCTCGGCAAGGGTTTGCCCAACCGTGCTCTTGCCGGCGCCTGCCATACCGATTAAAACAATATTGCTGCGTGTCATAGTTTGTCTCCCGGTTGGACCTCTACCGCGCTAGTGAGTGACTACCATTTGCCTGGCGTGGGCAAGTGCGGCTTCTGAATCAACGGGGCCGCCAACCATGCGCGAGATCTCAGCAATAATAGCATCCCCAGCAAGGGGGGTGATGCTCGAGTAGACGGTGCCATTGCGTTTTACTTTTTGTACATTCAGGTGATTGTGGGCTTTGCTGGCTACCTGCGCTAAGTGGGTCACGCACAGAACTTGGGCTGTATCGCCCAGCTCGCGAAGCAGGTGGCCAACGGTATCACCGGTGGTGCCGCCAATGCCGGCGTCTACCTCGTCAAATATCAGCGTTGGCGTGGTGTGCACCGCTGCCGTCACCACTTGAATGGCAAGGCCAATTCTCGACAGTTCGCCGCCGGAGGCTATTTTGTGCAGCGGGCCGGGCGGTTTATTGGGGATCGTCGAAATTAAAAACTGAGTACTGTAGTTGCCGTGTTGGCTGGGGGTACCGCTGGGGTTAAATTCGATCTGAAAGCTTGCGTGCTCCATGTTGAGCGCTTTAAGGCGCGAGTTGATCGCCTTGCTTAAACGTTTGGCTGCCTTGAGCCGCTCTTGCTGCAGCGCTTCGGCGCAGCGGTGATAGCTTGCCAAAGCGTCTTGCTCTTGTTGCTTGAGGTTTGCGATCTGCTCATCACTACCGTCAAGTGCCTCGAACTCTTCGATAAGGGTGTTTTGGTGTTCGAAAAGGGATTCAGGCTTCACTTTGTGTTTGCGCGCAACCGTGTATATTTGCGAAAGGCGATTTTCGATCTCGTTGAGGTTGAGTTCTTCATCGATGCGTTTTTGCAGGTAACCATCGATACTGTTAATGGCTTCTTCTGTGTTGATCAGCGCGGTTTGCAGCATGCCGTGCGCATCGTTAAATTCGGGATCTGACTTGCTTAGTGCCTGAATTTGCGCAATGCACCAGTTTAGCTGGCTTTCAATGCTGTGCTCACTGTCGCGCCCTGCGTCGATAACGGCGGCACACGATTGCGCTGTCGCCTCAGCGTTAGCAACACGTTTTTGTTGCGTCTCAAGCGTTTGTACTTCGTTTGCTTGCAAAGCCAACTGGGTGAGTTCTTCGACCTGATATTTAAGCAGCTGGTATTGGGCGCCTTGGGCATCGGCCAGGGCTTGAGCTTGATAAAGCGCCTGCTCGATAGTGCGCCAATGCTGGTAGGCCGCGCTGACGGCTTGAGTGTGTTGTGGGTATGCGCCAAAGGTGTCCAGTAGGCGCCTTTGCGTATTGCCACTAAGCAACGCTTGGTGTTCGTGCTGGCCGTGAATGTTGACCAGTTTTTTGCCTAGCTCTTGCAGTTGCGTCAATGTCGTGGTGCGGCCATTAATCGAGCAGCGAGAGCGGCCTTGTGGTGTGATCACCCGCTTTAACAGGCATTCGTTGTCACTCGTGGGGATGTCCTGCTGTTGTAACCAAGCGGCAATATGCGGCGTTTTTGATACGTCAAATAGCGCCGATACCTCGGCATTGCGGCCATTGTCGTGAATGGCTTCGCCGCGCGCTTTATTGCCAATGGCAAGCCCAATGGCGTCAAGCAATAAAGACTTACCGGCACCCGTTTCCCCGGTAAGGGTGGTAAGGCCGGCTTGAAGCTCAATATCCAGGTTGTCGACTAGGGTATAGTTGTGCACATCGAGATGAGTAAGCATATGCAAGCTCCTTGCGAGTATTGGTTATTTATACAGTACTATTGGGGTGTTTGCCAAGTTTGTTGTTATCTCACTTTTCTGCCCTTGAATCATCGCCAGCGCGCCCCCATTAAGTTGGCCACTACAAAAGTTCCATAGCTGAGCTTTGGCGCTCGCGCATCACACCGGTGGCGGCGGCTAGGGCTTGCACATATTTTAATGGCTGGTTAGGAGATGCAATCGTGAGCCAAGATCCTTCGCAAACACAAGACAACGAAGCTGAAGCACTAGAAGACGATCAGGTGGAGCTGAGCTCTGTTGAGAGCACAGACGAGGGTGCGTCTGATGTGGCTGCTTTGCAGGCCGAAGTGGAAGCGCTAAAAAACGAGTTGGCGGGCGCCCAGGAGCAAGTGCTTCGCGCGTCGGCAGAGATGCAAAACGCACGTCGCCGCGCCCAGCAAGATGTAGAAAAAGCGCACAAGTTTGCGCTCGAGAAGTTTGTCGGCGACATGCTGCCGGTGGCTGATAACCTCGAGCGAGCCCTGGAGGCTGCCAACGGCCAGCAAGGCAGTATCGAAGCAATTGTAGAGGGCGTTGAGCTAACGCTTAAGTCGATGGTGGATGGCTTAAAGCGCCACAATGTAGAGGGGGTTTACCCCGAGGGCGAACCCTTTGATCCGCAGCTTCATCAGGCGATGTCCATGGTGCCAGACCCAAATGTTGAGCCCAACACCGTCATTAACGTTTTCCAGCGCGGTTATACCTTAAATGGTCGATTGGTACGTCCCGCAATGGTTGTGGTTAGTAAAGGCGAGTAAAACGGCTAGCTAATGCGCGTAAAAAAACTTAACAGCACGGTTGAAAAGCCAGTTATCGCGCCAATATAGCAAGCATGCAATGGCAACGCCGGTATCGGAAATGAGCCAAAGGCGTAAAAGCGGCCCGTTTGCTAAACGTTCAATAACGGCGAGCCCTTTAATAAAGATTAAAGCGTAAAGCTTAATACTGTTTAATTTTTCAGTGTCGCAATGCGGCGCTGATGCAAGATCAGGCGAAGGCCTAGAGGAGAAAAATTATGGGTAAAATTATCGGCATTGACTTGGGCACAACCAACTCATGCGTTTCTATCTTAGAAGGTGGTAAGCCTAAAGTTATCGAAAATGCGGAAGGTGACCGCACGACGCCATCGATCGTTGCATTTGCTGAAGATGGCGAAGTGCTGGTGGGTCAAAGCGCCAAGCGCCAAGCGGTAACTAACCCAAACAATACCCTATTTGCTGTAAAGCGCTTAATTGGCCGCAAGTTCACTGATGATGTCGTACAGAAAGATATCTCCATGGTGCCTTACAAAATTGTCGGTGCCGACAACGGCGATGCTTGGGTTGAAATTAAGGGCGATAAAAAAGCACCGCCACAGATCTCGGCTGAAGTACTGAAAAAAATGAAGAAGACCGCCGAAGACTATCTCGGTGAAACGGTCACCGAAGCCGTTATTACCGTACCGGCTTACTTTAATGATTCGCAGCGCCAAGCCACCAAAGACGCCGGTAAAATCGCGGGTCTCGACGTTAAGCGCATCATTAACGAGCCCACGGCTGCGGCATTGGCTTACGGCATGGACAAAGCCGAAGGTGATCGCACCATCGCGGTATACGATTTAGGTGGTGGTACCTTCGATATTTCTATTATCGAAATTGCCGATGTCGACGGTGAACACCAATTTGAAGTGTTGGCAACCAACGGTGATACCTTCTTGGGTGGTGAAGACTTTGACTTGCGTTTGATCGAGTACTTGGCGGCTGAATTCAAGAGCAGCAACGGCATCGACTTGCACAACGACCCACTGGCGTTACAGCGCTTAAAAGAGGCGGCCGAGAAAGCCAAGATCGAGCTTTCTTCTAGCCAGCAGACTGAGGTTAACTTGCCTTACATCACTGCTGATGCCACAGGGCCTAAGCATTTGGTGGTTAAATTAACCCGTTCTAAGCTTGAGTCCTTGGTCGAAGAGCTTGTTAAGCGCTCGCTCGAGCCTTTGAAAATTGCCTTGGCCGATGCCGACCTTTCCGCCAAAGAAATTGACGACGTTATATTGGTTGGCGGTCAAACGCGTATGCCATTGGTACAAAAGTACGTGTCTGAGTTTTTCGGCAAAGACGCGCGCAAAGATGTTAACCCCGATGAAGCGGTTGCCATGGGTGCTGCTATCCAAGGTGCTGTATTGTCGGGTGATGTGAAAGACGTATTGCTGCTGGATGTTACGCCGTTAACGCTGGGTATTGAGACAATGGGGGGGGTTGCAACACCATTAATCGATAAAAACACCACTATCCCAACCAAAAAGTCGCAAACCTTTTCGACCGCGGACGACAACCAAACCGCAGTGACCATTCACGTGGTTCAAGGTGAGCGCAAGCAGGCATCGGGCAATAAATCGCTAGGTCGTTTCGATTTGGCCGACATCCCACCGGCGCCGCGCGGTATGCCGCAAATTGAAGTGACGTTTGACATCGATGCCAACGGCAT
>DATBNJ010000225.1:0-14650 GCA_036554385.1 Marinagarivorans sp.
CGAGCTGCAAGAAAGTTTAAACGGTTCGCTGGTATCACTCGCACAGTGGGTAAATGAAAAGGTGGCTGCCAGTGAAGCCGCGGCTAAAAAGCAGGCGCAGATGATTGTTGCCGCGTTTATTGTGATGGTTTTTGTGATTGTCACCGCAACGGCAATGGGTGTTTATTTTATTTATAAAAGTATTGTTTTCCCGATGGCGCATATTCAAAGCGTGATTCGGCGAATTAACCGCGGCAAACTAAAGGCTCGAGTAAAACTTATTGAAAATGACGAGCTAGGTGACCTTGGCAAAGCCTTTAACCAATTGCTTGACGAGCGCATTCAAAACCTCGAAGAGCAATCACTGGAAAACGAGCGCTTAAACAACTCCATTATTTCGTTGATTCGGGCGGTGGGTACCATTGCCCGAAAAGATCTCACCATTAAAGTGCCAGTCTCCGCGGATATTACCGGTACCGTTTCCGATGCAATCAATTTGCTAACCTCTGAAACGGCGAAAACACTTGCGCAGGTAAGGATTATTTCCGGTGAAGTCGATAAGGTTGCCGACGTGTTGCAAGTACAATCTTCAACGGTGGCGCGCGTCGCGGAAGATGAGCGCAAGCAGGTTATTGCAACGGCTAAGGCTCTCGATACATCGGCGCGGGCGATGAACGACATTGCCTCGAAAGCGGGCGAGGCGGACGATCTCGCTAAGGGCGCCATATCGAGCACTCAGCAGGCGCGGGAATCAGTGGAGAGCGCTGTTGCCAGCATTTTGGGTATTCGAGAAACCATTTCTGAAACCGAAAAGCGCATTAAGCGCCTAGGTGATCGCTCGCAAGAGGTATCGGGTATTGTGAGCTTGATTAATACCATTGCTGAGCGAACGCATATTCTCGCCCTTAACGCGAGTATGCACGCGGCCTCTGCAGGCGAGGCGGGTAAAGGCTTCGCGGTTGTTGCTGACGAAGTTCAGCGCTTGGCCGAAAACGCGCGCGAGGCGACCGCGGATATCTCCTCTATGGTTAATAATATTCGAGTTGAAACCTCCGATACCGTTAACATTATGAACAAACTTATTGCGGAGGTTGCAGCGGGTACAAAAACGGCGGAGCTTGCAGGCCGAAGGATGAACGACACAGACAAGGCCACAAATGATTTGGTAGCGCTGGTTGCGGTAATTTCGCAAAGTGCGATCCGTCAGGCTGAGGTAACTAGCCGCGTTCGCGACCGCGCAATGATAATTCGAAACTTCACCGAAAAAACCGGTAATCAGCTCGGGCAGCAAAAAGCGTATACGGACAGCCTAAAAGATCAATCAGCATCGCTGGTGGCACAGGTGAATTTGTTTAAGCTACCGAGCGAGCTAGTGGCTGAGCAAGCCTCTGCTCCCGCTGCCAAAGCCAGTTAGCGGGCAGCGCTGTGGCATACGATAGTCTTTCCGCCGACCAGCAAGAGCTATTAGACCTCCTGCGTAATGAAGTCGCAGATTATGTGGATGGTCAGCCCGATGACTTGTGGTCTGAGCCCAGTGTTTGGTTCGAGCACTTTAATTTTGTCGCGGGGCAATTAGCGCATTTTTCCAAGGCGGTTCAGATGGTTGGTCTAACAGGGCTTGCCATCAGTTGTGACCATTTGGTCAACAATTGTCATGCGCTTGCCGAATACCAACAGGCGCCCGAGCGGGACCTGCAAGCTGCGATTGCGAGCTGGCCTGTGGTATTTTTGGGTTACTTGCAAAGCGTTTTAGCTAAAGGCGTTACGCCGCAAGCGGCCACGGAACTGCTCAACTATTTTAATGCCGAATATTGGCCGGTACCCTTTTCAGCGGCTGAAAAACAGGCGCTAATCGAAGCATTTGATGCGTCCGACATCATCATTGATGACGACGGCGGTCACTACCCTTCAGAAATATCGCCACAGGACGCCAGCTTGGCGGCGCCAGACGATGTTCGCCCCGAGTTACTCGACGGGCTTATTACGGAGCTGCCAGCTCAATCTGAAGCGTTTAGCTCGTCGATCGAGCACTATATTCGCACCGGTGATGCCTCCTACCTTTTGACGGCCCAACGCGTTGCCCATACGATTAAGGGCGCGGGCAATGTGGTTGGCATCTTGGGTATCGCCAACCTCATGCACTATTGTGAAGACTTATTAGAAACGCACCAAAAAGGCGTTGCATTGGGCGGGCAAGGGTTTGCCGATTTGCTGCTCGATGCCGCTGACTGCTTGGCGAATATCTCCGATTATATGCAGGGCTTCGCCCCAGCTCCCGATAATGTTCACGCTGTTCTTGGCGATTTGTTAAATGTACTGCGCGGAGATGACGCTGCCTCGCCGCCTTTTTTAAACGAGCCGGTTGAAGGCAATGCGGGCCATCATAGCACTGACGATTATGTTGAGCCCGTCCATCTTGGCGATGCGCTAGTCAATGATACCCTCGGGTTTGATGTTGCCGGTTTTGACGAGGCGGCGCTCGATTTCGATACACTATTCCCGCAGCAGAGCACGCCTGTACCCGATGCCGGTATTGCGCAGGGTATAGCGAATAGCGCGGAGACTAATTGGCGAGATATCGCGGTTCACGATATTGACGCGCCGAATATTGATGCCCAAGCTTTCGATGCGCTCGATGCTGGGCCTTCTGCAATCCCTGACGGCGGCGCCAATTTCAGTGACAAGCCTAGCGTAAGCGCGGGCGCCGAGCTGCAGTGTGACCCGTGCGCAGAACATCCGATAGAGCCCGGGTTTACGCCGCTACAAAACGAGGCTGAATATTCATACTTTGCTGACGACGGGCTCGCTGATACCTCTGATAGTGACGATGTCATTGACGAGCAATCAGCTGGTGACGATTTATTGGATGTCGATGCACTTTTTGACGACTCGATTTTTGAGGACAGTTTGCTCGAAAATGGTTTATTGGATGAACCATTAGTGGGTCCGGCCACTATTGATGTAACGGTTTCCGCGGATGCAGTTGACGGCGACAGCCCGTTTAGTGCTCCGCCCTTGAGTCATGATGCGTATGAAGATGCAAATACTTCAGTTGGCAAGTTAAATGAAGCCTCGGGGGAGGAGCTGGTGCCGGCGGTTGCTGCATCGCAACCCTTTGAGCAGAATGTTAACCCATCACCGCATGCGCCAGACGATGTGATCGCTGAAACTGCGCAAGCCGATGCAACTGCAAAAATCCGTCCGCAGCTTATTGAAGGACAAAGCTCTGCGTTTAATGACAATGCCGAAACCAAGCCGCAGTTTAATCTTACTATCTCTGATGATAAGGCAACTGAGTTGTTACGGGTAGCCGGTGAAATTCAAATTGCCAATACCCAAATTTTGTCTCGCACCAACGCCGCACAGCATGTTATTGATTCGGTATTGCGTTTTCAAAACCAGTTGTTAGAGCTCGCCGAAGATCTCGATAAGCGCCTTGCGCGAGAGGGGGCAATGGCGGTGGCCGCCGGTGCAGAAAGTGACGCAGACATGGACCCGCTGGAGCTTGAGCGCTACAACGAATTGCACAGTTTTTCGAGCCGCCTTCAAGAGGTCACAACCGACGCTCAAGAAGCGGTGAAAGATGTTGATCAGTCGTTGCTGGAGCTGAAAAATATTGTGTCCGACCAGCGCCAGATGGGCTTTGATATGCAAGGCCAGGTGCTGGGCATTCGCATGTTGCCGGCATCAGTTTTAAGTTCGCGTTTTTCGCGCGCGGTTCGGCAGGCGGCGCGGCTTACTAAAAAATCCGCCGTACTGGTTGTCGAAGGGGATGATGTGATGGTGGATTCTCGCGTGCTGCACGCTATCGCGGACCCAGTGTTGCACCTGTTACGCAATGCGGTTGATCATGGCCTCGAAAACACGGCTGCCGAGCGTGAGGGCTTAAACAAGAAGACTGAGGGCGTAATCACTATAAGATTTGACCGCGTGGGAGAGTCGGTGCGCATCCGCGTCGCCGATGATGGTCGCGGTATTGATTACCCGAGCATTGCGCGCATTGCACGGGAGCGGGGCCTTATCGATGCCGAGCAGCGACCGTCGCCATTGGAGTTAGAGCGAATAATCTTGATGCCTGGTTTTAGTACGCGAGCTCAGGCAACGCAAACCTCGGGGCGTGGGATTGGTCTCGATGTGGTGAGTGAGCAGGTTCGACAGCTTAAGGGCGTGCTCTCGGTACAGAGCACGCAATACCGTGGTACGGAGTTTGAAATAGTCGTACCCATGAGCGTTATGTCCGCGCATTTGCTGATGGTCGATTGCGAAGGGCAGGTGCTGGGTTTGAGTAGTCGAGGCTTGCGACAAATCATTTATCTGCAAGCCGGTGATATAGAGGTGTGTGAAAACGGCAAAATGGTATACCGATTAAACGGTGCAGAAATTCCCGTGTTTTCGCTTAATGTTGTTGCGGGCTTTTCGACGCAACCCAATGCGCCATTGTGCGGTGCGTTACTGATCACGCAAAAAGCGGATGGCGAGCTGTGTGGCATTGCGGTAGAGCAGATTAAAGCGAGCGAAGAGCATGTTATTAAACCCCTAAGCCACTTAACCTATAAACCCGTTGGTGTAACAGGCGCGGCTATATTGGGGAGCGGTTCGGTTGCGGCAGTAATCGATGTTCACGATTTGCCGGCTTTGCGATTTACTGACGACGAGCTTGAACGTTGGCAACAGCGAGAGCAGTTAATGTCCCGCCGCACAGCGTCGGCGGTGCAAAAACCGGTGGCTTTGGTGGTTGATGACTCGTTAAGTGCTCGGCGAGCGTTGGTGCAATTTATGACCGATCTCGGGTATGACGTGGTTAGTGCAAAGGATGGCTTTGAAGCTATTTCGCAGATGGCGGATGGTGTGCCGACAGTGGCCTTGATTGACTTAGAAATGCCGCGCATGAATGGCTTAGAGTTAGCCGCGCATATGCGCTCGCAAGCGCGCTATCGCAATGTACCGATTGCCATGATTACCAGCCGCACTACAGCGCGTCACAAATTATTGGCTGATAATGCTGGCGTTGATGTGTATTTAAATAAACCTTGGAGTGACGATGAGTTGACTACGGCGCTCACTCAATTAATGCCTGAGTTGGATCGTGTGGCCAATTCGTAAAAATATTGGTTTTTATGATTGTTTTATGGCATTTAAAGTTGAATCATTTTTAATCAAAATTCATTTTTGTCATAGAATAGAAGGGCAACCTCGTTTGAGCGAATAAGGGTGCTATACCGGCCCAGAGCGCTCTACACCGACCCATGACGTAATAACGGTTCCATTATGGCCATTCAAAAAAACTACCTTAAAAGTAAACCCGTCTGTAAAGTTAAATTCATTTTCCCTGAGCAGCTGGCGCAAGGTGCCAAAACAGTTCACCTTGTGGGCACCTTTAACGACTGGGATATAGAAGCTCAAAAACTGCGCAAGCAAAAAACTGGCGAATATGCGGCGACTTTGTCTTTGCCCGTTGGCGAAAAGCACGAATTCCGCTATTTGTTAGACGGCGAGCACTGGGAAAATGACGACTCGGCAGATCAATATGTGCCATCGCGGGTGAGCTTTGAAGAGAACTCCGTCGTCGTTATTTAGTGGCTTAGCGCGCTCAACCTCTTGGCAATATCCGTGGCGTTCTGCATCGTTCGGTAGATTTCAGCGCTAGTGTTATTCGTGCGGAACCTCTTGAACAAGCACCCACGGTGATACCACACAGGCCCATAAGGTTGGGTTGTGTGCCGCCCACTCTTGCGCTTGTGCATCCGTTACGGGGAAGATAGCATTGGCGCTGGTCCACTCGGTAAACTGTGCTTTATTGTCCTGAATAAGCTCGGTGCCTACGTCGATTAGGTCTAAATTGCCGGTTACGTATATGAGCTTACCCGCGGCAAAATAGCGCTGCAGCTCTTCCCAGCTGATTTTCGCCGTTTGCGATACCAGCTCTGTTCTTGCGCTTTCGCTATCCATATTAGTCCCTGAAGTTAATGAATTGTAAGGGCTGCCCTAAATCTTCCTTGCGAAGCAACGCCATGACCGCCTGCAGTTCATCGCGCTTTTTACCCGTGACGCGCAGTTGTTCGCCTTGAATGCTCGCTTGTACTTTTAACTTGCTGTCTTTGATGAGTTTGACGATCTTGCGGCCGAGATCGCTATCGATCCCTTCTTTAAAACTGATGCTCTGATTGACGGTCTTGCCGGAGTAGGATGCTTTGCCAATGTCCATGGTGTTGCCGTCAACTTTTTGATGGCTGAGTTTAGAGCGCAGAATATCGACCATTTGCTGCAGCTGAAATTCGTGCTCTGCTTTAAGTACGGCGTGGTCTTTTTGCCATTCGAAGCTGGCCTCAACGCCGCGAAAATCAAAGCGGGTATCCAGTTCGCGCGAGGCGTTCTCGATGGCGTGGCGCGCGTCGGTGATGTTTACTTCGGAAACAATATCAAATGAAGGCATAGAATCTACTCGTTATTGGCGAGCGGGCATTTTATAGGGCAAGGGTTAAAAACTGAAGGGGTTAGGCGCAGGGTGCGGTTTTATCCTCAAACACCATTTGTGGCGTTTCCCCGTTTAGCAACAAAAATGCGAATTTTTATTGCGCTGAATAGTGGCAAGGCTGGCGTTTCGGGAGGAGTACTCAGTAGAGCAAAAAGCGGTTGATGTTGGCTAGCAGACCTCGGCCATCAACGGGTTTGCGCAGCACGACGAGTTGGTCAAATGGGCTGTGTGCGCTGGTGTCGTCGTCGCTGGTGATCAATATGATGGGAACGCGGACTGCGTTCAACTCGGATAAGTGTCGGCAAAAGTTGAGGGCTTGGTCGATATCGTCGTCATCGAGCACGACAATATCGGGGTTTTGCTGTTGTGCGGCGCTAAGGGCATCGGTATAAGTCTCTGCCGAAATAAGTGCGCAGTGGCTCAATAGCTGCTTTTCGATCATCGGACGCGTCTGGTGGTGACGGTCTAGCAGTAAGAGTTTGGGCAAGGGCGTATATTGTCGTACAGAAACGCAGTTTCGGCCGTTGTCTTTTGAGCGGTACAGCGCTTGGTCGGCAGCGTGAATAAGGGATTTTAAGTCGCCATTTTGGGTATTGTTTAGTGTTGCGCCACCAATGCTAATGGTGACGTATTCCGAGGCGCTGGACTCCCGATGCTCGATGCGTAAATTAACGGCTGCAGCGCGAATTTGCTCTGCTACGTGGCGTGCCCCAGACTCAGGGGTATTGGTAAGCAAGACGATAAACTCTTCTCCGCCATACCGCGCCACCATGTCACCGGGCCGGTTGGCGCACAGCGCAATGGAGTCGGAAACCTTTCGAATGCACTCGTCGCCAGCGATGTGACCATAACTATCATTGAAGGCTTTAAAATGGTCGATGTCCAGCAGCAGGATGCTGAGCGGGTCTCGTGAACGATTGGCTTGGCGCCAGTATTCCATGGTGCGGCTTTCGAATGTTCGCCGATTGTACAGGCGAGTTAGGCTATCGCGCTCGCTGAGTTCAGTCAGCTCTCGGTTGGCTTTGTTAAGCAAGTTGCGCATATCAATGATGCGCTCCATGGCTCGGATTTTAGCTTTTAAGATAATCCGGCTTACGGGTTTTATCAGGTAGTCGTCGCCGCCGGCCTCAATACCTTCGCGAAAGTCGCTTTCTTCGCTTTTGCCGGTGACAAAAATAATGGGAACCCAGTGCTCGCCGAGCATTTCTCGTATCAGGCGGGTGGTTTCAAAACCATCTAGGCCGGGCATTTCAACGTCCATGATAATCATGTCGACGGGGGTTTCGTCGACGATGTGCATCGCCTCTTCCCCATCCTGAGCCAATATCGCTTCGTGACCGGCTTCATTAATGTAGCGGCTAATCGCGTAGCGAAGGGTGGCACTGTCTTCGACTAATAATATTTTCATGGGGCGATCTTTACTCCGTGTCTTCAAAAAGTGTATCACAGGGTAATATTTGTGCTGGGCGATTAGCGCCTAATGTCCGCTTTGGGGGTGTTATTGGAGGTGGCTTTTGAGGGGTAATTTAGGTATGTTTGTCCGCTTTTTGGGATCGGTCCTTCACCATCATGTCTGATTTTGACGATATTCGCCCCTACAACGACGACGAAGTGCGCGCCACTGTCTTGCGTTTGCTAAACGATAACGAATTTGTTGACGCCATTGTGCGTTTGAAATCCCCAGTAGTTAGCCGACTAATGGCACCTGTAGCCCGCTCTTTGACGCGAGTGGCGCTAAAAACACAGTTGCGCGATGTTAATACTGTCGAAGGCTTCCAAGCCAAGATAGAAAGCTACATGGCGAAGAACCTACGAGAAACGACGACTGCCATTACGGTATCGGGTTTAAAGCACCTCGAGCAGACAAAGCCTTACCTTTTTATCAGTAATCATCGCGACATCGCAATGGACCCGGCTTTTGTGAATTGGGTGTTATACCAAAACGGCTTTCAGACCCTGCGCATAGCGATCGGCGATAACTTGCTGACGAAACCTTTTGCCAGTGACCTTATGCGGCTTAATAAGTGTTTTATTGTTAATCGCAGTGCTACCTCCCCGCGCGACAAGCTTAAGGCGGCGAAAAAGTTGTCCGGCTACATCTTCCACTCTTTAACAGAAGATCATGCCAATATCTGGATCGCTCAGCGCGAAGGACGAGCGAAAGACAGTTTGGATATTACCAATCCGGCCATTATCAGCATGTTGGCGCTAAACAAACCCAAGGCTGAACTTTTTGGCGATTATATTGCTTCACTTAATATTGTGCCGGTTAGTATTTCCTATGAGTATGACCCTTGTGATGAAGCCAAAGCGCGCGAGCTGACGATGATTGCCGAACACGGCCATTATGAGAAAGCCGAGCACGAAGATGTGCAGAGCATCGCTCGAGGCATTACGGGGCAAAAAGGCGGTGTGCATATTTCATTTGGCTCGCCGTTTACCTCGGCGCTCGGTTCTGTGGAGGCTGTCGCTGCCACGTTGGATCGTCAAATCGCGGAAAACTATGTATTACAGCCGACTAACTGCATCGCCCACACTATTGTTACGGGCTCGGCGCCTGATGTGTCGGTGGGTAGTGATGCCAAGCCTTTTGTGCCTGGCGAACACAAAGCCGCGCAGTTCGATTTCGAATCGCGGCTCAAGGCGTGTCCCACGGCTTTTCGCGAGCGCTTCTTGGCGATTTACGCTAATCCAGTAGCGGCAAAACTGGCGCTCCGCGATGCTGAATAATGAGCTTAAGCAGTGTATTCAGCAGGGGTACTCGACCTATTTAAAGGCCAAAGGACATAAGCCTCGCTACGGTCAAAAACTGATGATTGCGGCTATCGCGCGCACTTTGGGTAATATCGAAAGCGACGGCGATGGCGAGCGCACCAGTGGCGGTCACGTTTGTGTTGTTGAGGCGGGCACCGGAACCGGCAAAACAGTGGCCTATCTGTTGTCGGCCATCCCGGTGGCGCGAATGCTGGGTAAAAAAGTGGTGATATCGACCGCGACGATTGCACTGCAAGAGCAAATTATGTTTAAAGATTTGCCCGATGTCCGCAAACACTCCCAACTCGCATTTGACTATACCTTGGCCAAGGGACGTGGCCGCTACCTGTGTCTTAGCAAGCTCGACCGCTTGTTAGCGAGTGATGACGACCCTTACATCCCATTATACGAAGAGCTCGGCCCGAGTGACTCCGATATGCCGCTGTACAGCGATATGATTGCTAAGTTGGCGGCCAATCAGTGGGATGGTGACCGCGATAGTTGGGCTGAGGAGGTGCCTCAGGAGCAGTGGGCGCGGGTAACCACCGACCATCGCCAATGCACAGGGCGGCGCTGCTCTCATATTCGCAATTGCGCTTTTTTTAAAGCACGCGAAACACTGGACGAAGCACATGTGGTGGTGGCCAATCACGATTTGGTGCTTGCCGATTTGGCGCTGGGTGGTGGCGCCATTTTGCCCAAGCCAAGCGAAACAATTTATATTTTTGACGAGGGCCATCATCTCCCTGATAAAGCACTTAGCCATTTTGCCGCCCACGCTCGGGTCGTCTCGACCAGTCGCTGGCTTGGGCAAACTGAAGGGCAGTGGGCCAACTTTATGGAGCCTTTCGCCGCGGCTATTGGGGTGGTTAGTCGCGCTCAGGGTATGGAAAAGAACTTAAAAGACGCGCGCCAGTGCATTGATTTGCTGCCGCCGCTGCTAAAGCAGCTAATCCCGTTAATGGATGACGCTCAGCCTACACTGCGTTATCGGTTTGAGTCTGGCGAGGTTCCCGCGGATATTGGCGAAGTGTGTGCTGTCGCCGAAGGCTATTTTGCCGAGCTAGCGTCGGCGCTAGAAAAACTAACCGATGAGGTGAACCGTTTGCTCGAGGATGAGCACAGCCCCGTTGATAAGCAAAGTTGTGAAGCGGCGTTTGGTATGCTCGGTGGTTGGTGGTCTCGGGCTGAAGGTGCGCAAGAGCTCTTTAAAAGTTTTGCGCACAGTGAGGCTGCGCCTAACTGGCCTATGGCGCGCTGGGTGACTTTAGTCGAGCAGGGCGATGTTGTTGATTTTGAGCTGGTCTCGAGTCCAGTGCTGGCCTCCCATACCCTATCGAAGCATTTGTGGGAGCCTGCTTATGCGGCCATCGCAACCTCGGCAACCTTGACGGCACTGGGTACCTTTGACCGCTTTTCAATGCGTGCCGGCGTTCCCAAAGATTCAACCTTTGAAGTCGTCCCAAGCCCTTTTGATTTCCAGGTTAACGCCGCGTTGCGCATCCCCAAGCGTGCGGTAGAAGCCCAAAATGCCGAGCTGCATACCCAAAGTGTTATTGAGTTGCTGCCCGAGTTGCTCGACGCTAAGGCTGGCTCACTGGTGTTGTTCGCCTCGCGTCGCCAGATGTTGCAGGTGTTTGAGGCGCTGCCTGCTTCTTGGCGGGAGCGCATTTTAATGCAAGGGGCTAAATCTAAACAGGCGTTATTAAACGATCACAAAAAAGCCATTGACGCCCAAAAGGGCAGTGTTTTATTCGGCTTGGCGAGTTTTGCTGAGGGGGTTGATTTGCCCGGCGCGTATTGCAGCCATGTGGTCATCGCTAAAATACCTTTTGCAGTGCCGGATGATCCTATCGAGGCGGCGATGGCCGAGTGGATAGGGCAGCAAGGCGGTAATGCGTTTATGCAAATGAGTGTGCCAGATGCCGCGGTTAAATTGGTGCAAGCATGCGGGCGTTTGTTGCGAACCGAATCAGACAGCGGTGTGATTAGTATTTTAGACAAGCGCCTGCTGACCAAGCGTTATGGTCAAGCAATACTGAATGCACTGCCGCCGTTTAAGCGCGAACTCAACTGCTAATCTTCGGGATTGACGCAAATCAACCGTTGGGCCAGCTCGCGTCGCGGCGCTCTTTGCTCGGCTAAGCGGCTGTCGGCACGATTTGTCTGCGTTGTTCTCGGCAACATTATTTATTGATCTTCAAGGAGTGTCTTAGTGGCATTTAAGTCTATTATTGCTCACCGGCTTTACCGAGCATCACCGTCGGCGCCAGTAACGCCAACATTATGTAAAGCGCTCTGGCAGCTCACCGGTAAAACCGAAGACTGCGCACGCGCCTTAAAGCATGCATGGCTAAAGCGCGGCGGTAAAGTTTACGGGCGGTTTAGTGATGCCGCTGGCGAAAACCCTTTGCCTGCGTGGTTAGAAAGCTGGCTGGCCGAAAGCATGAGCTTTGAGAGCTTGACCGAAAAGTGGCTGCAGCACGCGCAAGTGCTGCTGGCCCAAACCGAGAACGTGCTCGATGTGTATTGTGTTTTTGTGCACGAAGCGCTAGAAGCGGGTGAAACGTGCTGGCTATATTTGACGGGGCACGAGCCTGCGTTTGCCATTAACGGCGATATGACGCTGGACGACGCCTATTACCTCGATACCAACCATATTCTTCTTGCGGCAAAAGTGAATTTGACCGAGTGGCGCAACGGCGAAAGTAATAAATACCTAACATTTGTTCGGGCCTCCGGGGAAAAAGAGCTCACTGAGTGGTTCGAGAAGGTCGTGGGCTTTACCGATAAACTCGATACCGCCAAGCAAACGGAACAGTTGCTGAGTGTTGTTGATGACTACACGCGCAAGCTTCCCGATGAGCTGGCCGAGCAAACGCGTGAAAAAGTCGTAGAGTACTGCTTGGAGCAAAGTAAAGCGGGTGAGTCGGTGACTTTAGAAGCGTTATCTAAGAGCGTTACGCCTGACGCGTCCGATGAGTTTCAAGCCTTTGCGGTCAATCACGCGTCGAAACCCCCGGTTGATCTGGTGCCGCACCCCGGCCAGTTGCGTCAGTATGTAAGAATTAGTGGCCGCAACGAGCAAATGAGCATGAGCTTTTCGTCGGGTTGTTTGGGGGATGCTGTGGTTTACGATGAGCAAAGCGATAGTTTGACCATCAAAAACATCCCCGCCTCCTTGAAAAGTCGGCTCTTAAAGCATATGAAATAGCTTGAATTTGGCAGTGTGACGCCAACTGCCCGCTGGTGAGCGCGCTTGTGCGTTAGCTAACAGAATTTTTATTGGGTCTGTGGTTTGATGGCAAAATATTCTAATGGGTCGCCATATTGGAATGTTATCCGTGGCGTTTGGCGCGGCGGTAGCTGTGGTAATGATGTAACAGCGGTAATGGTGACACTGCGGTTTTATTTTTCGCAAAATGTTCACCAAAGGCGGCGGAGCGCAGAAAGATTGCTGGTAATGGCCTGTGCCCTTACCCCGAGACTGCGCTTATCTAAAACGGCTTTTTTGGATGGCTAACGAACAATGGCTATTTTATGCGTGCGAGTACTTCCTTTATGGTATTTTTAAAACGTCCTCGCTTTCTGTGGGTGTGCGCCGGTGTTGCCTTGATGGGCGCGTTGCCTGCGACCGTCAGTGCCCAGTGGTTGACGTTGTTTGAGGCGCCAGCGGCTGAGGTAGAGGCCTTTGATAGTGGTCGTGAGGCGTTTAGCGCCTTTGGCTGTGTCGAGTGTCACAGTGGCGTTACCGACAAAAGCTATCAATCTGGCTTTCGTGTGCTCGGTAGCGCTAAGTCGTCCGCGCAGTCGCTGATGTACGCCGACATTATGCGTTTGGGGTTAGCGCCTTCAGGTCGCGCGGGTGATCAAAATAAGCTATCGAACCAGGCGCCCTCGCAATCTACACTGCGGCTTGGCGAGCGTGAATATCGCCAAGCCAAAGAAAATAGCGCTGTTTTTCTACGTTATTTACACGGCGATGTGCAAGGCGCTCAGTCCAGTTTAATGTTGTTTGAGCATGCTGATGAGTCCGAGCGCAGGGCGGTCATTGACTACGTATTGATGTTCTGAGGCGCTTCCCTAAGAGTAGGGCGTCGGAATGTCCGCTTTTAATACTGGTTTGAACTCAGATAAGTGCTTCATCTATCGCTATTTGCTTAATTCACCGCGTTCGCTATTGCCCCGTTTACTTAGCGCACAGTTAATCTGAAGCTGCGCTTGTTCGCCGCCCCGCTAGCTTGTTGTGCTATTTTTGCCCGCCGGAGCGGGCAACCTACTGGCGTTGACGCCGCGCTATAAATACCCGTTGCTAAAAACGCCCACAGCGTGAAACTGTTTGTAGTCTTGCACGGCCTGGGCATACCACGTCTGGCTGGTGCTTTGTGCGGTGCGCTGAAGCTTCATTTCCCGCTGAAGGTTTTCGGGGGTCGTGTCCCGCCAAAAATAGATGCCTAAGCTTGGGTAAATGTACGACATGCCCAGTTGTGGATCTTCGTGATCGTAATGGCCCTTCAGGCTCATGCGCATGACGGTCTTGTGTGCTTGCTGGGCAAGCGGGTTGAAGCCAAAAAGGCTGGGCTCTAATGCGGTAGTGATCGGGTCTTTGTTGACGCAAATGGCTACTGCTAGCTCGTTGTTAAAATCCACAACGAGCTTGCCTTGGCCATAAATATCGCGATGCTGCGTTTGCCTAGCATCTGGGCATATAAGGGACATCGCCTGAGCAACTTCGGCTCTGGTCATGCCCAAGGTCACGGGGCCAATGCCTCGGTTTGGGGTGATTTTTAGCATAGTTTGCAACGTGGGCTTTTAACCTACGCTTCCGGGTTGTTAGGCGTAATAAACCTTGTTTGTTGTCGTTTTGGTTTCTTTGTGTGTTTCTTTATTATGGTCGATCAATTACAGATCGTCGGTGCCGCTGGTGAGCAGGCGAGGGCCGCTTATAAGTTGCCGCCTCTTTATGTTTTTAATGCATTCGCACAAAGTGTCGCTTTGCGGGCGGGTAACCCCGAAGGCAAGCGTCAATTCGATAATAGCCAAATACAATACCCGAGGCACGACATTTTTTGCTGGATTTTGCGTAAAACTGACGATTTTTGCGCTTTGCTGGGCGAATTCTTGGTTGCTTTGGGGGTAGATTTCGCTGAGTGACCATCAAAAGCGTGCTTTTTTGCCCGCTCTGCCAGCTTGCGCGTATTTTGCGGCACATTCCATTGCCGAATTAATGCCCGCCCAAAAGCTCGTGTTTCTGGATGAGCATTAAATAATAGTAGTGCAATACGATTGCATGCCGATGAGAAGCCCTATATAATCCGCGCCCCGATTCCACGGCCTTTAGGGTTGTGGTTCTCCTTGCCTCACCGCGCGTCGTGGGAGGCTTAACCCGTAAGGAGCTTACAATGCGTCATTACGAAATCGTGTTCCTGGTCCACCCTGATC
>DATBNJ010000228.1:0-7447 GCA_036554385.1 Marinagarivorans sp.
GCCGAGCAATGGATCTTCTGAAGTGATTGGCCATAATACCAATAGCGGTGGCGGCAACACCGGTGATAACTGCGCCAATGGTTTAAAGGGTAATTTTACCTGTCCAGCGTCGTGTGCGGGGCAGGGCGCCTGCAGCGATGCAATAGAAGCGGATTATTTACCGGGATCAAAAATTATGCGCTTTGTTGCCAATGCTTATTATATTGGCCGTTCAAATGTTTACGCCGGTACAGCCCTTGAAGACACTCCGATTCTATTTCGCCAAGAGCTATCCGCTTCGGGAGCCATTAAGACAAAAGCAATAGAGCTAGCGCAAGGTATTGAATCGTTAAATATGATTTACGGTGTTGATCTCAATGGTGACGGTGAGGTTAATCAATTTCTCAAAGCTTCGGCAATGGACTTAGATGGGTCGGGCTTTGTAACGCGTGATGAGTGGCAAGCTGTTGTAGCGGTTCGGCTAAATCTCGTGTTTCGTTCGCTCGACCCAGTTTACCCATCGAACCAACCGGTTACCTTAAATAACGTGCAATATAACGACCGTTATCTTCGTCAAGAATTTAGCCAAACCGTTCAGTTGCGAAACCACGGCTGAGGAAAGTTATGAATTCGTTTGCACCGCAAAATCTACACAATAAAATAACATGCTCTTCAGTTGTGCACCAAGGTGGCGCCGCATTGATTGTCAGTCTGGTATTGCTTTCTGTTATTTCTGTTATGGCTATTGCGTCGTCTAGTCGAGTTTCGGTTGAAATGAAAGTGGTGGGTAGCTTAAAAGAGCGTGGTGTTGCCTTTCAGGCAGCAGAGGCAGCATTAGCGAAAGTCGAGCAGCAGTTAGCCAGTGCGCCTCCGCCGATTGAAATGCTGTGGTCGACGTGTGCGGGTGAAGGTTGCTATGCATCGACATGCGATGGCGGGCGCTGTTTTGCGGGGACTTACTTGCCGAGTGATTCGCGTTTTAACTGTTCAACACAGCCTGTGTCACCCGTTGTCGAGCCGTTACCCGTGTGGCGCGATGCTGTACTCAATGTGTGGAAAAATCCGAGTCGTCATCGCACAATCGACGTGGACTCTGTTAATGCCAGTGTTAAATATATTGTCGAGTTTATGTGTTATGTGCGCAAAGATGCGCTCACTAATTTTGATGGTGAAGTTGAAAACGCGAATAATGGCGTTCCTTTATTTCGTATAACGGCTCTGGCGGAATCCGATGGCAGTAGAGCTGCAGTTGCGTTGCAATCAACGTATAAATTATTAACCAACCAGTAACGAGAGAAGGGGGGTTGTTGTGCAGAATACAGGCCGTTTACCTATTGTGTTTAAAGCATTTCTATTGACGCTAGTTTCACTTGGCGCTAGCGCCGCGCCGAGTGTGAGCGATTACGATGCCGTTCCACCACTGTTGGCTGAAAGCGCAAGTCCAATGATTATGCTGGCGATGTCAAACGATCATCAACTTTTTTTTAAGTCCTTCACCGATTACGATGATATTAACGGTGACGGTATACTGGATATCACCTACGATAATGCCATCGAATACGCGGGCTATTTCGATAGCTATAAATGCTATAGCTACAACGGGTCATTATTTACCCCCAAAACCATTACTGCGACAAAGTACTGTAATAATAGCGTTGGAGCTACAGCCGGCGACTTGTGGAGCGGTAATTTTTTAAACTGGGCAACCATGACCCGTATCGACCAAGTGCGAAAAGTGTTGTATGGCGGTTACCGTAAAGTTGATACTGCGAATAAAACCGTTCTAGAGCGCTCGTACCTGCCAAGCGATGCCCATAGTTTTGCCAAATATTACAATGGCGAAGACCTTGGGCTATTAACGCCATTTTCAAACTTAACGACAGGTTTAAGTAAAACCAAAGATACCGGCTTAACTTTGTGTAACACAACCTATTACCATGGTAAGACCTTGTCGCAAAATGTGACCGCGCCGCCGTTGGTCCGTGCGGTGCCTGGGAATTACAGCCTGTGGGCCGCCAACGAGCGCTACCAGTGTTACTACAAAGAAGAGTCCAACAAATCAAATGGCAATAAACCGGAAGATACCGGTATATATGCGTACAGTAGCAACCCCACAATAAGCAAACGCGCAACTCAAGCCAACGGCAGCCAATACGCGGATTACATTGTTCGTGTCGAAGTCTGCACAGGCAGCGCACTGCTCGGCTCCGAAGATTGTAAGCAATACCCGAGTGGCAACTATAAACCTGTGGGTATTTTACAGACGTTTGGTGAAGATAGCGCTACTCTCTGGGGTTTGATGACGGGCAGCTACCAAAAGAATAAATCCGGTGGTGTATTGCGCAAAAATATTGGCTTAATATCCGACGAAATCAATAAAGATACTAATGGAACCTTTATTGATGCGCCCGCTGACGGCGGCATTATCGATACGATTGATAAGCTTAGAATCGCTAATTACCAGCACGACCCTGGCTATTATAACGAAAGCGATAATTGCGAGTGGGGCACCGGTAGTTTTATACCTGGCACCACAACATTTGCCGAGGGGAGCTGTACCAACTGGGGGAACCCCTTTGCTGAGCTTATGTTGGAATGCTACCGCTACTTTGCTGGCGCCAAGCCTACACCTGCATTTAATGCCGACGATAGCGGTATTATCAATGGCCTGAAAACGCAAACAACATGGAAAAACCCACAAGATAAAGACAGCGCTTGTGCGCATTTAAACTTAATTGCGTTTAATACCAGTACCGTTTCCTACGACGGGGATGATTTGGGTGGGGTCTCAGACCTTAATACTTCTTTGTCCGCCGAGGCGTTGACCAAGCTGGTTGGCGACGGTGAGGGTATTACAAATAACTACTATTTTGTAGGGGAAAGTGGCGATGCAAAAAATCAATTATGCACCGCCAAACAGGTAACGAACTTAGGTGAAGTGAAGGGGATTTGCCCTGGGTCCGCACGCACTGAAGGCTCGTATAAGGCTGCAGGCATTGCGTACCACGCGCGCAAAGGTGATTTGCGTCCGGACCTCCCCGATAGGCAAAGTGTAACCACCTATGGTGTAACGTTATCGCCCGCATTACCACAAATAGTCTTGACGGCGCCTATTACAGGAAAACAGGTTACAATTTTACCCGCATGCCGAAACTCTACGGTGGGAGGAAATTGCGGCTTAGTCGATTTTAAAGTCGTTTCTCAGTCGGTGACCGATAATCTAGTAAGCGGTTCGTTTTATGTGAACTGGGAAGACAGTGAGCAGGGCGCCGATTACGACCAAGATATGAATGGCATACTGCAATACGAGTTAACCGCAACGCAGCTGATTATTCGTACAGATGCCTTTGCCGAATCGACCACATCGAGCTTAGGTTTTGGTTTTGTTGTCAGCGGCACCACGCAAGATGGTTTTCACAGTATTTCTGGTGTTGAGGGGTACAGCGGTTATGGCTGCACTAATTGCCAAGTGGATGATCCCGCAGCGGAAAAAACATTTGTTTTGGGCGCATCGGAAGTTGGTGGTTCTCTGGTAAAACTGCTGGAGTCTCCTCTGTATTATGCGGCGAAGTGGGGCGGGTATCGCGATGTTAACGACAACGAAGGCCCTGATCTTATTCAAGAGTGGGACCGAAAAAATAACTTAACGGGTGCCTTTGGCCCAGATGGTTTGCCAGATACCTACTTTCTTGCAGTAAACCCGAAAGAGCTCAAGGCGCAACTGACTCATATTCTGGTCGATATTCTAGAAAGAACGGCCGCGGGGACTGCGGCATCGGTGGTGTCTAACACCGGTGCTGGCGAAGGTGTGCTTTACCAAGCTTTGTACAACCCTCGTATTGCCGACACCGAAGGGAAAAGTGCCGTAACTTGGGTAGGCTCATTAAATGCTTTATTCTTAGATCGCTACGGAAATTTGAGGGAAGACAGCGCAGCGCCTTATTCTCAGTTGACCGATAGCGACAATGTTGTGCGTGTTTTCTATGACGACACGGCGCGCCATACGCGAATTCAGCGCTACGCATTAGGTGCCGATGGCAAGCCCGGAAAAGCGCTCGGTGCTCCGGTGGATGTGGGCGAAATTAAGCCCGTTTGGAGCGCACGCGATGCGCTCAGTCAAGTGAATAACTTTGCCAGTCAGCGGTCGAGTTATGGCGCTTTAGCCGATACAGGTCGGTACATCCTTACGGGTATTGACGACAATCAAGATGGCGTGATTTCAAGTCCCACGTCGGTGACGGGGGTCAACAGTGAAGTGACTGAATTTACCGCCGACGTTTTTAGTGACGCACAGTCTAATGCGTTTCGCTTACTGGGTATTACCGGTTTACCGCTGGATAAGTCGCTGCAAAAGGCAAGCAATATTGTTAACTATATTCGCGGGGTTGAAGGCATAGAGGGGTATCGCTCGCGGACCCTCGATTTTAATAATGATGGCCAGCCCAAGCCTTGGTTGCTAGGCGATATCGTGCACTCTTCGCCAGTTAGTGTTGGTCGACCCACCGAGGCGTATGATGTAACTTTGGCTGATGAAAGCTATCGTAAATTCCGCCAGCAATACCAAAATCGCCGTCAGGTTGTTTATGTTGGCGCAAACGATGGGATGCTACATGCATTTAATGGTGGTTTTTTCGATGCTGAAAATTCGCGTTACACGCTCAGCCGTAATGGTGAAAAAAGCCATCCACTCGGTGCTGAGCTATGGGCGTATGTACCTTATAACGCGCTGCCTCACCTGCAGTGGTTAACGCAGCCCAACTACCCTCATGTGTATTACGTGGATGGTCCGGTTAAGGCGTTTGATGTCAATATTTTTGATGACGACGCGGTACACCCCGGAGGTTGGGGTACGATTATAGTTGCTAGCATGCGTTTTGGCGGTGGCGACTATACCCTCGATCCCAATAGCGACATCGACTCGGATCCCTCTGATGACATTACCACGCGCTCGTCTTTTATGGTGTTTGATGTTACCGACCCAGAGCATCCACCACGCTTAATTACCGAATTTAGTCACCCCGAACTCGGCTTTACCACCGCCGAACCAGAGGTCATTAAATTTCGCTCTCGTGGTGCGACGGGAAGTTACACCAACCCAGAGGTTAACGACTGGTATTTGGTATTGGGTTCAGGCCCGTCGGGCCAAACCCAAGCCACTAAAGGCGAGGCCTTGCAGCAGGCGACTAGCGACAGCAATGCAAAGCTATTTGCCATCAACTTAAAAACTCAGTCGCTGCAAGTTTTTGATACCGGTGAGGCCGAGGCCTTTATCGGTGGTATTGCCGCTACATCGTGGAAGCAGAATTATTCTGACGACGCTATGTATTTTGGTACCGTCGCTGGCACGGCCGAAAACCCAAGTGGTCGTTTAATGCGCGCTCGGGTGACGAGTTCGCTCGGTACGCTAAGCATGACATTTAACGATTTAGTCTCAACGATTAACCAACCTGTTAGTGCGACCCCCTTAATTGTGCGTGATACAAGTGCCGATATTTGGGTTTATGCCGGAACGGGGCGCTTTTTTGTAGTCGCCGACAACTTTAGTCGCCAGCAGCAAACTTACTACGGTGTTCGCGAGCCGAGGAACAGCGATACGCGAGAGTTTATGGGTGATAGTGTGGCACGGGGCGATCTCGTCGATACCACCGCGATTCAATCCTTTACCAATGGTGATATCAAACGCGATGGCGCTGCGACAGTGCGACTGAATACGGGCGACGATGCGGAAACCTTCAGTGATCTAGTTACGGCTGTTTCGCGAGCTGATGGCTGGATGTTCGATTTTGGCCGAGAGCGTGCTCGCAATACCACAAAAGCAACCACCTCTGACCAGTCGTTAGTTTTTACCGAATATCAACCGTCGGGATTAAAGTGTGAGCCAGAAGGGGTGGGTTTTATCCACGCGCCGCACTTGCTTGCCGGTGTTCCCGGATCCTTCGCGCCACTGGGTACCGACGCCAGCGTCACCTCAGGCGAAGGTGGCGAACTCGTGCTTGATTCTGTCAGCATTGGATTTGGTAGTCCGTCGACACCGCATATTCATGTTAGGGCGGACGGTGCACGCGCTGCCATTGTGCAGACGTCAACAGGGGAGATTACCCAGCAGCTAATTAACTCATCCCCCGGTAGAGGGGAGCGTCAAACGTGGCGAGAATTAGATATTAGCTGGTAAATTCGAGCTCATTCCTATTTCTTCTAGATAAAAAAGGGGGGCTAAAGCCCCCAGCCCCTCAAAATAAACTCGATGTTCGGTTCAAGGGTAATGTTTCGTTAAAAGCTGGACTCGGCGGTTAGCCAAAGTTTTTGGGTGTCGTTAAAGCCTACTGCATTGTTATCGGCAGTAAAGTCAGCATATTTTAGCGACAAGCCTACACCCGCGACTTTGCCCGACACCACAAATCCAATTTCGCTACCAAATGTGTCGAAGCCTCGAATATCTGAATCGTTGACATCGAATTGATGATAAACCGCCGCTAAGTTAACTGGCCCTGCTTTACCGGCAACTTTGAAGTAGATGTCGTCAATACCGCCGCCGACGTTGCCCGTACCACCACCGAGAAACACATCAGTCCAACCTTGGAATTTATGCAAGGTGGCCAGCGGTGTGATGAAACGGCCTTCGCCATCGTCTTCACCTAAGCTTTCGTAGCCGGCGCTGATGGTTACAGGGGCGAGCTTATAGGATGCCCCTAAGCCGATGTAGTTCGCAGAATAGTTAGCTGGGTTGTCGCCTGATTCTGACTGACTGGCAAATTCGGCTTCATAACTAAAGCCAGCTGCCGTGCCCGTAGCGCGCAAACCGATTGTGGCGGTCGACATAGCTGCGACAGATAGATTGTCAATGTCATAGTAATAACCAGTCAGCGCTATTGCATCATTGATTGTATATTTGGCGTTTAATAGTATGGTTTTATTATCGTGCTCGCCTACTGGGCTTGCCTCGCCAAAAATACGTTTAACGCCGGTAACATAAGAGCCGAATAATGTGAGCCCAGACACGTCTTGACTTTGAATAACAAACGAGTCGTAGGTTTGCTCATTCTGACGAAACCCTACGCCGCCAACAAAACGCTGGTTATCCAGCAATATACGGTTTCGCCCCATTTTTGCGGTGGTTTTGGCCACCTTGTAAGACAAATAATATTGGTTGACCTCGGTACCTTCTGGGTCTGCGATACCTGCACCTTCGGGTTCAAAGTCTTGTAAGTGCGTGACATCGTCCATCTCTAAACCGAGACCAAAACCTTTGTAATCTTGGGAGATATAAGTCAGTCGCGTTTTTAGCGATAACAAGTCGGCGGTACCATTCGTGCCGCTGGGGTTGGCAATCTCTACGTCTTCATATCGCATGCGAAAGCTTAGCGTGACATCACCGCCTTTAAGCGCTTGTGCAATTGAGTCCGCCTGCTCAGCGAATGCTGGGCTGGCACAAGCGGCGCCGATGACTGTGGCGAGGGAAAGTTGACGA
>DATBNJ010000230.1:0-41977 GCA_036554385.1 Marinagarivorans sp.
CTTACCAGGGCTCACCACAGCCTTCTTGCCTGATACGCAGCGGACCAACTAGACCCGCACCCCAAACAACAACCCAGCACTTCAATCTCAGCCAATATACCGCATTTCCTTGACAAGTTCCCAGCATGAGTACTGAACACACCTAATCGCGTTTTTACCGCCTGAAGCCCTTAACTGAAACCAGATAGTACGCACAAAAAAGCCGCGCAATTGCGCGGCTTTTCAAACAGAAAGACTAAACCTTAAACTTCAAACGGATGCCGCAAGGTAATGGTTTCCACCCGGTCCGGCCCGGTCGAAATAATATCCACCGGCGTGCCCGTTAGCTCCTCTAAACGCTTGATATAATTGCGTGCCGCTTGCGGCAAGCCGTCTAGGGTTTGCACACCAAAGGTGGTTTCGCTCCAGCCCGGCATGGTTTCGTAAACGGGCTGTACATCTTGCCAGCCTTGGGCATCACACGGGATGCCGACGTCTTCACCATGGCTATTTTTGTAGCCTACGCAGATTTTAACGTCTTTAAGGCCATCCAAAACATCGAGCTTGGTTAAGCACATGCCACTGATGCTGTTAATGCGTACCGCGTGGCGTACGGCGATAGCATCGAACCAACCGGTGCGGCGTTTACGGCCGGTGGTGGCGCCGAATTCGTGGCCTTTAACACCCAAGTGCTCACCCACTTCGCAGTCGAGCTCGGTCGGGAATGGGCCGGAACCTACACGGGTTGTATAAGCTTTGGTAATGCCCAACACATAGTCCAAATATAGCGGGCCAAAACCGCTGCCCGTTGCCACGCCACCGGCGGTGGTATTGGAGGAGGTCACGTAGGGGTAGGTGCCGTGGTCGATATCCAACAGCGAACCCTGCGCGCCTTCAAACATAATATGCTCGCCATTTTCGCGCGCGGTGTGCAGCATACCGGTGACGTCGGCAATCATCGGGCGCATTTCTTCGCCCAGGCGAAAGGCTTCGGCGAGGGTTGCATCGTAATCGACCGCTTCAACACCAAAGTAATGGGTGAGTACAAAGTTGTGGTAAGCCATAACCTCTTTGAGTTTTTCGGCAAAACCTTTTTTATCGAGTAAATCGCCTAGGCGCAAACCACGACGGGCGACTTTATCTTCGTAGGCGGGACCAATGCCGCGGCCGGTAGTACCGAGCTTGTCGGCGCCACGGGCAATTTCGCGCGCTTGATCTAACGCTACGTGGTACGGCAAAATTAACGGGCAGGCCGGCGATAAGCGCAAACGTTCGCGCACGGGCACGTTATTTTCTTCGAGTTCGGCAATTTCTTTCATTAGCGCATCGGGCGCCAACACCACACCGTTGCCGATCAAGCAGGTCACACCTTCGTGCAAAATACCGGAAGGGATCAGGTGCAATACCGTCTTTTTACCTTCGATAACCAAGGTGTGGCCCGCGTTATGGCCGCCTTGAAAACGTGTAACGTATTTAACTTGCTCGGTTAGCAAATCAACGATTTTGCCTTTTCCCTCGTCGCCCCATTGGGTTCCGAGAACAACAACATTCTTGCCCATGAATAACTGCGCTCTGTTTGTTTCTGTTAGGTTGTCTTAAATAATGTTGGAGTGTTACCACTCGCAATTAAAAACTCGAAATCGCCCTAAATCGACTCAACGGTAAATACACCATCTCGCTCCACGAGGATGCGGTCACAGGTTTGATAATCGTTGGGTGCGCTCTGCCAATTGGAGCCACACACCACGCGCTCACCGGCATCACGCAGTCGTTCGACCGCCTGCCACTGGGCAGGGTGGGTGGAATAAGGTGCAAAAATGCCGGTAGGCAAATAGCACGATGGCTGCGTTAAACGCTTTAACGCCACAAGGTTTGCGCTAAAGCCGGTTGCTGAACGGGCGCGACCAAATACCTCGCCGATGTGGTCGTAGCGGCCGCCGGTGGCAATCGCCTCGCCGGCACCCGCTGCAAACGCAGCAAATACAATGCCCGTGTGGTAGTGATAACCGCGCAATTCGCTGAGGTCAAAATATAAATGTGCTTGCGGGTAGCGCTCGGTTAAGGTTTCAGCCAGCACAACGAGTTCATCCAGCGCTTTGCGCACAGCTGATGGCCCATCGGCAAGCACTGCTTTTGCCTCGTGCAGCACATTGGCGGCACCGGCTAGCTTTGGCAACGCCTTTAACCACGCGGCCCCAGGCGAATCGGCTAGGTGCTCATCAACCCAGGCATTAATATCCGCCATGGCTTTGGCTTGTAGCAATTCAAAAAAGGCTGTTTCCTGGCCTTGACTTAACTGGGCCTCGGCCGCTAGTGCGCGGAAAATACCCACATGGCCTAAATCAATGTGCAAGTCATTAAGGTCGGCTTCTTTTAGCGTGCTGAGTAGCAGGGAGACGACCTCGATATCGGCTTCAATGCTGTTGTCGCCAAATAATTCCACCCCCACTTGCAGGGGATTGCGGCTCGCCAGCGCGCTTTTGGGGCGGGTATACAGTACATGCCCGGCGTAACACAGGCGGTTGATGCCATCGCGGCGCAAACTGTGGGCGTCGATACGGGCCGCCTGCGGGGTAATATCGGCGCGAATGCCCAAGGTGCGCCCGCTAAGCTGGTCGGTAACCTTAAAGGTTTGCAGGTCTAAATCTTGGCCCAAACCAATCAGTAGTGAATCGGTAAACTCGACCATTGAAGGGATGATAAGGTCGTAACCCCATCGTTGAAATAAATCCAACACGCGACGGCGCAAGGCTTCAATATGCTCGGCTTCTTCGGGCAGCACTTCTTCGATGCCGTCAGGCAACATCCAGCGATCAACTTGATTCATGGTGTGTTGTTCTAGTTAGGTTCTATTTCAGTAAAAATAATAATCCGGCGCCCAGCAACATGCTGATCAGCCCCGTAATGCGCAGCTGCTTATCGCTTACCGTCGCCAACTGGGCGACCAAGCCCCGCCAGCGGCCAGGATATAAGAAAGGCACTATGCCCTCTAAAATAAAAACGAGGCAAATGGCTTGTAACAACGTATCTAACATGTGGCCTCTTAGTCTTCGCTGCCAGCTAACGACAGCGCGGGCGATCTCGATGTGTGCTCGGCCCAGAAGAAGGCTAGCCCCCTGCCGGCCAGCCACAGCACCGCGAAAATCGCACGGTAACAAAATGTTTCTGGCACAAAAAAACCGAGCTTCTCGGGCTCGGTTGCGGCATTTTAGCATTCTTTGCGGTGGGTAAAAACGCTTTGGGCAAAAAAAACCTCCGCAAACGCTTGTTGGCGCCTGCAGAGGTTTTTAGACGAAGCCACGAATAGCCCTATGAGGCCGCATCGCAGGCGATTTTAGCGGTTGGCGGCCTTATCGCTGATGCCTTGCGACGACTTAAAGTAGCGGAAGAAGTCGCTCGCGGGGTCGATCAGCATGATGTCTTGCTTTTCAGCGAAGGTCGCACGGTAAGCCTGCAAACTGCGCACAAAAGCGTAGAACTCTGTATCTTGATTGTAGGCGCTAGAGTAGATTTCGGCCGCTTTCGCATCGCCGTCACCGCGTAACTTTTCCGATTCACGGTAACCGTTGGCGCGCTCAATACGGGCGCGACGATCGGCATCGGCGCGGGTAATTTTAGCCATTTTTTGACCTTCGGCACGGTGCTGCGCGGCCTCCAGTTCACGCTCGGCGCGCATACGTTCAAATACCGGGCCGCTCACCTCAGAGGGCAAGTCGATGCGCTTAACACGAACATCAACCACTTCAATCCCCAAGGAGGTATCAGCGAATCTATTAAGCTCGATTTTGATCGCCAGCATTAACTCGTCGCGCTGACCACTGACCACTTCGTGTAACGAGCGCAATGCAAACTGGTTGCGCAGCTCTTCGTTAATGCGCTGACTTAACAAGCTACGCGCGCGGTCAATCTCGCCGTTGGTGGCGGTGTAGAACTTTCTCACATCCAATATGCGCCACTTGGCATAGGAATCTACCTCGACGGTCTTTTTCTCGACTGTAAGAATCGGCTCGGAGGGCGCATCCAAGGTCATAATTCGGCCGTCAAATTTATACACGTTATCGAAGAACGGCACTTTAACATGTAGGCCTCGCGGCACATCGCCATTGCTTACACGCCCTAAACGCAGCTCTACCGCGCGTTCAAATTCATTGACGATATACAGCGAATTGGCTGCAACGATAACAGTTAATAAAATAGCGATTAACGCCACTAACGATTTACTGGACATTAGCGAGCACTCCTACGGCTGTTATTAGCCGGTAAATCATTCATGATTTCACCCTTGATATGATTGGTGAGCTGTTCTATCTCTTGCCGCGTAAAGCCTCGGCGCGTGGAGCCCCCAGAAGTTGAGGCGCCGTCGATAAGCTTATCGAGTGGCACATACATCATATTGTTACCGCCTTCGACATCGACCATCACCTTACTGCTGGCCGCCATCACTTCTTGCACCGTTTCAATATACAAACGCTCTCGGGTAACTTCCGGCGCGCGCTTGTACTCGCCCAGTAGCAGTTCAAAACGTTCCGCTTCACCTTCAGCTTTTGCGATGACCTCCTCTCGGTAACCGCGTGCATCTTCGATCATGCGTGCTGCCTCACCTTCGGCCTCTGGGACCACGGCGTTAGAGTAAGTTTGCGCTTCGTTTTGGAAGCGCTCTTCGTCCTCGCGCGCTCGAATCACATCATCAAAGGCGTCTTGCACTTCACGCGGCGGGTTAGAATCTTCGATATTGACCTTATCAACCAAAATACCGGTGGTGTAGTCATTCAAGTAAGACTGCAAGCGAGTGCGGATTTCTACCGCGATTGCGGCACGACCTTCCGTTAACACATTGTGCATTTTGGTGCCGCCTACAACGTGACGCAGAGCACTGTTGGCCGCTTCTTGCAGACTGATTTCGGGCGCCTTAACCCGCAATACAAAGTCTTCGGCGTTATCAATACTGTATTGCACAGACAACTTGATATCGACGATGTTTAAATCCTCAGTCAGCATTCGCTCTTGTGTACTCCACAAGCGAACGCGGGTGACGTTTTCGGTAAAAACGGTATCAATAAACGGGGGGTTCCAGCGCAAACCTGGGCCTTTAATTTCTTTAAAGGTCCCCAAACGCAGCACGACGGCGCGCTCTTGCTCGTTGACAATACCAAAGCCTTTAGCCACATAAATAACCACTGCGAGCACTAAGCCAATCACAACAAACGGCATAATAGAGCCACCGCCAGAGCCACCACCGCCGAACTTGTTGCCGCCGCCGTTGCCGCCTTTTTTCTTGCCGGTAAACTTGGCGAGGAAGTTGCGCACGATTTCATCGAAATCGGGCGGGCCGTCATTGTTGTTATTGCGGTTTCCCCACGGGTCTTTATTACCGTTGTCGTTACCGTTATTTCCAGAGTTATTACCTCCAGAATTATTACCCGGTTCATTCCAGGCCATAGTGTTCTCCGTTTTGAGATCGTTTAAAGGGTTTAATGCGAATATAAAATACTATGCAGATTGCTCATGAACCGGCGGCGATACAGAGGGCACCCAACCAATTTGGTCGGTATCCAAAGCCTCGGCGGCAAGAATACGGTTGAAATCCGCCTCTGGCAATCGCAACGCCAACTGGCAACGGCCATCGTCTAAATAATTTTCCGATATTACCGCATTGGCGCGGTGAAACCTGGCCCGCAAACTGCCCATGCTATTACTTAAATACGCAGTGCCTTGACACATACGGCTACCCACCAGCTCACTGATGGCGCGTTGTAATAGCGCTAGGCCTTCATGCTGCTGGGCAGAAAGCCATACGGCAATCGGTCTTCCTTGGTCATTACGGTCAAGGCGCGGTTCCATATCACTGAGCAAGTCTATTTTGTTATATACCAGTAGCTGCGGAATATCCTCGGCACCAATCTCGGACAGCACTTTTTGCACTTCGTCCATATTGCGCAAGCGTTCGGGGTCGGCGGCATCCACCGTGTGTAGCAGCAAATCGGCGCTGGCGGCTTCTTCAAGTGTGGCACGAAAGGCCTCAACCAGTTTGTGCGGCAACCGACTAATAAAGCCAACCGTATCGGCCAGCACCACCGCGCCCACGTCATCTAGCTCAAGGCGTCGCATGGTTGGGTCTAGTGTCGCAAAGAGTTGATCTTGTGCATAGACTTTGGCGCCAGTTACGGCATTAAATAGGGTTGATTTACCGGCGTTGGTATAGCCTACCAGCGACACTACGGGAATTTCGGCACGGGTGCGCGAACGGCGGCCTTGGTCGCGCTGACGGCGAACTTTTTCGAGGCGAGCCTTAATGCTTTTAATGCGTTCGCGCAGCAAGCGGCGGTCGGTTTCCAGCTGGGTTTCACCCGGGCCGCGTAAACCAATACCGCCCTTTTGCCGCTCTAAGTGTGTCCAGCCGCGAATTAATCGCGTCGACATATGCTGTAGCTGGGCGAGTTCGACCTGAAGTTTACCCTCGTGGGTACGAGCTCGCTGGGCAAAAATATCGAGAATCAACGTAGTGCGATCCAACACACGGCACTCGAGCTTGGCCTCGAGATTGCGTTCTTGGCTCGGACTTAAGGTGTGGTTAAACAGCACTAACTCGGCGTCGTACTCATGCACCATCGCGCGCAATTCATCGAGCTTACCTTTACCCACAAAATATTTGGCGCTAGGTGTCGAACGCGCGCCAGAAAGCATTGCCACTGGGTCGGCCCCAGCAGACAATGCTAACTCTTCAAATTCTCGCGGATCGCTAGTGCCCCTTTCTTCATAAATGTCGAGATGAACCAGTATTGCTAGCTCACCCGATTCGGGACGATCAAAGAACAATGCAGACCTCGTTACTCAGCGTCGGGAGTCTCTTCGCCGGGCGCATCGGGGTTAATCATAGGCACGCGAACTGGGCGCGACGGCACCACAGTGGATATCGCATGCTTGTAAACCATTTGGCTTACGGTGTTTTTTAGCAATACAACAAACTGGTCGAAGGACTCTACCTGTCCTTGGAGCTTAATGCCATTGACCAAATAAATGGACACCGGCACGCGCTCTTTGCGCAGAATATTGAGGTAAGGGTCTTGTAGACTATGCCCTTTTGACATGAGGCTCTCCTTGTAAGGATTTATAAAAATAATAAACGCAAGTTCGCTAAAAGCTTTTGGCCAATAGCCCCTGCAATAAGCTGCGCCATCGCTGACAAGCTAGGCACATCGGGCGCCGGCTACATTATATGGTTCTAGCCGCCACAAGTTTCAAGGCTTTTGCTAAAATTTCATCACTGCTTAACATTTCACCGGCATCATCCTGAGTATAGACCCAGCTCAAATCATGCCAACCCCGCAACCACGTTAACTGGCGTTTTGCCAACTGCCGCGTTGCCACTATGCCTTTTTCAATAAATGTTTCGCGATCGTAATGCCCCGCGAGGTACTGCCAAGCTTGGCGATAACCAACGGCACGCATCGCCGGGGTATCGAGGCTTAGATCCTCTCTTGCCATAAGGTTCTCGACCTCATCCAAAAAACCCTCGGCCACCATTTTACGAAAACGCAACGCGATTCGCTGGTGCAAAATTTGGCGCTCTTTTGGTGCAATCGCCAGCTGAAGCCACTGATATTTGCGCTGCAAACCTTCCTGTTGCCCCACTTGCCAGCGACTCATGGGGATGCCAGAGCTGCGATATACCTCAAGCGCACGACTAATGCGCTGCGAGTGGTTGGGGTGCAGCTTGGCGGCACAGGCTGGGTCCGCCTTGGCCAATACGGCGTGTACATAAGGCCAACCGTGCTGCGATGCCAACTGCTCAATCTCTGCCCGAACCGCATCGTTGGTTGCCGGCATATCGGATAAGCCCTCGAGCAGCGCTTTAAAGTACAACATAGTACCACCCACTAGGAGCGGCGTTTTACCTTTAGTAAGAATATCTTCAATATGCCAGGCCGCATCTTTGCAAAAGTCGGCCGCATTGTAGGATTCCGACGGGTCGAGAATATCAATTAGGCGGTGTGGTGCACGCGCCAGCTCGTCTGCGCTGGGCTTGGCCGAGCCAATATCCATACCCCGGTAAACCAAGGCGGAATCCACACTTATAATTTCGGCATTGCAATGCTCAACCAACGCCATGGCTAAATCGGTTTTGCCGGCTGCCGTCGGGCCCATCAGCGTTAAAACGCGCGGTCGCGCCATTATTGCCCCCGCATAAATAGGCTGTCGAGTTCGTGCAAGCTTAATTGCGTCCAGGTCGGGCGGCCGTGGTTGCATTGGCCACTGCGCTCGGTGGCTTCCATATCACGCAACAGTGCGTTCATTTCGGGGAGGGTCAATTTACGATTTGCCCGCACGCTGCCATGGCACGCCATAGTGCCTAAAATTTCATTCATTTTATGCTGAATGCGCTCGCTCATGCCAAACTCAATCAGATCGGATAACACGTCGCGCACCAAGGCCTCGATATCCGCACGATTCAACATCACCGGCACCTGCTTAATTACCAGCGACTCGGGCCCGGCGCGTTGAATTTCAAAACCCAGTTGACTAAAAAGCAGCGTATTTTCTTCCGCGTAATTGGCTTCTTTTTCGCTAACCGCCAAACTCTGCGGCACTAACAAGGGCTGGCTTTGTATGCCATTGGCGGCGCATTGCAATTTCATGCTTTCGTAGGTGATGCGCTCGTGCGCGGCATGGGTATCAACCACAATTAGGCCGTTGGCATTTTCGGCCAGAATATAAATGCCTTTTAATTGCGCAATCGCAAAACCGAGCGGCGGCACGCTTGGGTCATCGCTCGCTAACGCCTCTAGGGGTGTTGCCGCCTGCGGCAGTGGGTTTTGCGTTAAATGGGCATAGGCGGCTATTTGCTCGTTAACCGGCAAGGCCGAATCTAAATCAACCGGTTTGGGCGCATAGCCGCGTCCTTCAAAACCATTGGCACTGCCAGCATACGCTGGCCCCGTTTGAGCACCCGCGCCATAGGGCTGGCCGCCTTGCGGTATTGGCCGCGCCGCGGGGTTGAGGTCGAGCGCCGACTGACTAGGCTGAGGCTGCGCTTGCTCGGCGACGCTCGGCACAAAGCCCGTGGCCGCCGCCGAGGTTGGTGCGCTGTTGGCGTCGGGTCGGACATCGGCCAACGCCTTGTGCAAACTGCGAAATATAAAATCGTGCACCAAGCGACCATCGCGAAAGCGCACTTCGTGTTTGGTCGGGTGCACGTTAACGTCGACCGTTGCCGGGTCGACCTCTAAATATAAAACGTAAGCTGGGTGGCGGCCGTGGTAAAGCACATCCTGATAAGCCTGCCGCACGGCGTGGGTGACGAGTTTGTCCTTGATTGCGCGACCGTTGACAAAAAAGTGCTGCAAGTCCGCTTGACTACGCGAAAAGGTCGGCAGCGCAACCCAACCCCACAAACGTAAACCGGCACGTTCAATGTCAATGTGCACTGTGCTGCTCATAAACGCCGGGCCACAAATTTGCGCGACGCGGCGTTCTTGCTCTGCTTGTGTACTCGCGGGCCGCCAGCTATGCACCACCCGGCCATTATTTTTTAAACTAAAGCCAACGCCAAAACGCGACAGCGCCAAACGCTTAAGCACGTCTTCAACGCGGCCATATTCGGTATTGTCTTTGCGTAAAAACTTGCGCCGCGCGGGGGTATTAAAAAACAAGTCGCGCACTTCTACGGTGGTACCCACAGGGTGGGCCGCTGGCACAACTTGCGTTTGCATATCGCGGCCTTCGGCTTTTACCGTCCAGGCGTGCTCGGCGCGATGGTGCCGGCTGGTTAGCTCTAACCGCGAAACCGAGCTAATACTGGCGAGCGCCTCGCCGCGGAATCCTAAGGTCGCCACGGCCTCTAAGTCGTCGAGGTCGTGAATTTTACTGGTTGCATGGCGCGCTAACGCCAACGCGAGGTCATCTTGCGAAATGCCCAAACCGTTATCGCGCACGCGCATCAATTTAACGCCACCGGCCTCAACCTCGACATCCAACTGGGTGGCACCGGCATCTAGGCTATTTTCCAATACCTCTTTAATGACCGAGGCAGGCCTTTCCACCACCTCCCCTGCGGCAATTTGGTTTGCAAGCCTTGGGGAAAGTAAACTGATTTCAGACATGGATACAACACGCTCTCGAGAAATGTAGGCGTGATTCTAACGCAAAGTGGCCAGCGTAAGGAGCTAGCCACCCAAATAGGGCGCCTTAGCTGGCAGGAATTTGCAGGCGCTGCCCCACCTGGATTGAGGCATCGCTTAAGCGGTTAAACTCAAGCAATTGCTGAACGCTCACGCGGTGCCGTTTGGCGATGCCCGACAGGGTATCACCGCGGGCAATAATGTATTCGAGCGGGGAGTTTGCGCGCTTATTTTCCATGTGCCAAGCCAACCAAGTACCAGCCGGTGGTTGGCTTTCAAAGTAGTGGCTTACCCCGTCAAAAATCGCTTTGGCCATGTACTGGCGGTAGCTGTTGGTCGCCAGTTTATTGGCTTCGTGTGGGTTAGAAATAAACCCTGTTTCCACCAATATCGACGGCACGTCGGGGGATTTTAAAACCGCAAAGCCCGCTTGCTCGACTTGTTTTTTATGTAGCCGCGAGATCCGCCCCATATTGTTGAGCACGTGCTCACCGACTTGCAAACTGTTGGTCAGCGTTGCCGTCATCGATAAGTCGACAAGCACCCCGGCGAGGATATCGTCTTTGTCGGTTAGCGATACGCCGCCAACACCGCCAATTAAATCGGCGTCGTTTTCTTTAGAGGCTAAAAAACGTGCGGTTTCACTGGTCGCCCCGGTGCGCGACAGTGCAAATACCGAGGCGCCGCGCGCATTGGGGTTTTTAAAAGCATCGGCGTGAATCGACACAAAAAGGTCAGCGCGCATATCACGTGCTTTTTTGCGGCGCTCGCTAAGCGGAATGTAATAATCGCCGTCGCGAATCAGTTTAGCCTTATAGCCGGGTGCGGCATCGACCAAACGCGCCATTTGCCTGGCAATATCCAGTACCACGTCCTTTTCGCGTAGCTTTTTAGGGCCTATTGCGCCGGGATCTTCACCGCCGTGGCCAGCATCAATGGCAATGATAATATCGCGTTTGTTGTCGGACACTTCTTTAACCGCTTGCACGGTTTTTACCGTTGATTGATTGCCGTCATATAGATCAATCACTAGCCGGTCTGGTTTATCGCCGTGGCGGGCGAGCGCAAAACTGCGCGGTTTAACGGCGGCGCTCATGTCGAGCACAACACGCAACGAGCCATTGCCGCGGTCGCCGTAGCGAATGCGAGATATGGGCGTATCATCTATGGGAACATCACCAAAGCCTTTGTTTAGCTCGGCGCTTTCGATATCGATAACCACACGGCTGGGGTTTTCGAGGGTGAACAGTTTGTGGTCGACCGATGAAGACAAATCGAATACTAAGCGCGTGCTGTCCGGCGCTCGCCACAAGCGTACCCCATCAATTTGGGCTGCCTGCACAGCGACAATATTGCTAACGAAAATAGCAATGCCTAACAAAGTCGGTAATAAAAATGGCTTTTGCCATCGCGCGCGCGACATGCTTAACACCCCTGCTTGAGATCCATACTCAAGAAATTAACCCAGAAGCACACCCATTTTTAAGGGGCACCCCATATTTAACGATTAAACGGCTCTACACGTTAATATTGTTATTGTCTTGTAACTGCGTTAGCACCATTCGCCCTGCGTCCGTATTCGCTGCAATAAGCGCAGCTCTGCCTGTTCCGCTGGACGATAGGTTAATCGTGAGATCTGCGCGGGGCAAAAAGCCGCGCCCTTGATCTGGCCACTCCACAATGCACAAAGCATGACCGTCAAAGTACTCACGAATTCCCATATATTCAAGTTCTTCAGGGTCGGCAAGGCGATACAAGTCAAAATGATAAATATCTCGACCCTGCAACCGGTAGGGCTCGACCAGTGTATAGGTTGGACTTTTTACCGCACCTGAATGGCCAAACTGTGCCAGCACACCGCGGGTCAGTGTGGTTTTACCCGCGCCGAGGGTCCCCATTAAAAAAATGACGCCGCCCGACGCCGCCAGGGCAGCGCCGATATTTTGACCTAATTTTACCGTGTCCAGCTCATTATGCAAAAACAGTGACAATTCATTCGCGTTCATTCATGGCTCGCTTGGCGGTATCGACGAGAACGTCTCATTAGCGTTTTATGGGATGCGTCGACTACTTAAGAATGGCGCGAACATGGGGCGCCAATTCACTCGCACTCAAACCAAACTGGCCGTGCTCTTGCGCCAGCAAATCACCGGCCTCGCCATGAACACAGACACCCAATTGCGCGGCGGCAAATAAATTCAACCCCTGACCAATAAGCGAGGCAATAATGCCGGTTAACACATCACCACTGCCAGCAGTGGCTAGACCGGGGTTACCCACTTTGGCAACAACGGTGCGCTGACCGTCGCAAATAAGCGTACCGGCCCCTTTTAATACAACAATGCCGCCGTATTTTTTTTGGATTTCGCTAACCGCTTCAAAGCGATTTTGTTGTACCACCGCCGTATTGGTATGTAACAAACGCGCAGCTTCACCGGGGTGCGGCGTTAAAACCCAGTTACCGCGACCTGCATAATTGTGCAGTGCATCGGCCAGTAAATTTAGGGCGTCGGCGTCGAGTACTAGCGGCTTATCGGTTTTTAACACTTGCTGTAGCAACTGTTCTGACCAAGCGCTTTGACCAAGCCCAGGCCCCGCCGCAATAACCGTTGGGCGCTCCAGCAATGGCATGAGTTGCGAACCAGCGTCGACGCCGGTCGACATCACCTCTGGCTTGCGCACTAACGCGGCGGTCACATGGGCGGGCTGAGTCGCTAAACTGACCATGCCGGAGCCCGCGTAGGCACTGGTTTCGGCCGTCATTATGGCGGCACCGCCCATGCCCACATCACCGCCAACCACTAAAACGTGACCACTTTGCGCTTTGTGGGCATCCGCTTCTTTGATGGGCAGCTGGCGTTTTAACATTTCATAGTCCACGGTCCATGCCGCCGGCGTAAAGGCGGAATACAACAATCGTGGTGCACCCAAATCGTCAAAATAGACATCGCCGGTCAAGGCTGGCGCGCGGCCAGTCAGCAAGCCCAATTTACAACCAATAAACGTAATTGTCGCAACGGCCCGAATGCCTTCACCTAAGGTACGCCCCGTATTAGCACATAAACCCGAGGGCACATCGACGGCGAGTACCGGCAGACCGGTTTCGTTAACTTCGCTAATCACGTCTTGAATATTGGCGCGCAGCTCGCCGTTTAGGCCGGTGCCAACCAAGGCATCGACAATCACGCAGCCGTCTGGCAAGTGACGCGCGGCGCCGGTGGAGTAAGGTAAAATCTTCACGCCTTCTTGTTTGGCGTATAAATACGCGCGGCGCGCGTCCCCGGTGAGCTTTTCGGGCGGCGACACAGTTAAAATCTGCACGTCGCGACGCACCTGCGCCGCCAGCGCCGCTACCACATAGCCATCGCCGGCATTATTACCCGAGCCGCACAGGATGGTAATCGAGCCGTGCGGGAACAGTTTGGAGAGCAATTCAAAGGTCGCGCGACCGGCCCGCTTCATCAACACAATGCCGGGCGTTTTATGCCCCTCAATGAGTAACTTATCCAGTTCGCGCACTTGCTCGGAACGGTATAAATAACGTGGCAATGGCGGGATCGCAGGTAATTCGGACATAACGCTTAAACACTTCTACCAATTAAAGCCGCAGTATACTGCAAGCCCAACGATTATGCTGCGAAACGCTCGAGCTTGCTAGGCAGCGCCGCCCAATACCGCAAACGCGCAAACCACCACCGCACGAGCAATGCAACCTATAATTGCGAGCCTGTGCACAAACGCCGGCTTGTAACTATTCAGGCATGCATAAAGTCAGGCATGCACAAAGACGACGCTCATACTATTTTGAATGCACCGACATGACATTACCAACACGCAGCTATAGCGACCTGATTACCGCCGGTGCCGAGATGCTAATAAGTCATCATGCATACTGGCGCTTTAACGCCTTTAAAGAACAACCCAGCCTTATCGCACCACTGCTAAAAAGGCTGCAGGCCTTGGATGAGACCGCGCTATGGGCGCTCGATAACGACACCGAGCAACAAGCCGAGTTTTTTGGCCGGTATTTTCCCGAGCTATTTAGCTGGCTGGCCCACGCAGAACCTCGCCCCCAGCCCACCAGCGATCTCAACACACACGGCATTCCGTTTTGGCTGCATACCGACGCACCCGGGCGCAAATGGCAACAAGTACAGCAGTTTTGCGCAGCCTTGCCTAGCGCCGCCGCGCGGGGCACCGCGCTAGAATGGTGCGCAGGCAAAGGGCATTTAGGGCGCTTACACAGTTGGCGGCACCAGCAGCCGGTGCTCAGTATTGAGTGGGACACCCCGCTGTGCAGCAAAGGGCAGCGGCAAGCGCAAAAACTGCATTTAGCTCAGCGCTTTATTAACGCCGATGTTTTTCAGCTACCGCTTTGCGAGTTACATCCAACCCCCCATAGTTGGCTGGCATTACACGCTTGCGGGGAATTGCACTGCGAATTTTTGCGCAAGGCAACGGCGCTCAAAGCGCAACACATTGCGCTGGCACCCTGCTGCTATCACCGGCAACCACAGTCACATTACCAGCCCCTATCGTGCGCTGCTAAGGCCACTGGGCTGGAAAGCGCACTGGACACCCAAGCTTTACGGCTAGCGCAACAAAACCAAATCACCGCCGGCCGAGGCGAGCGCAATAAACGCGCAACCGAGCTTAATTGGCGACTCGGCTACGAAGCATTGCGACAAACCCTTGAGCCAAACTGTGCCTACCGCAACCTGCCCTCAATAAAATCGCAGGCCTTTAGCGATTTTGCGGCATTTTGCCACTGGGCTGCCGAGCGTCACCAGCTTGCTCTGCCGGCGCAAACGGACTGGCAGCGGTTCGAGCGCCACGGCCAGTGTGCACGCATCGACATGATGCGCCGCGACGCCATACGCCACTGCTTTCGCCGTGCGCTGGAGCTTTGGTTGGCGTTAGATAAAGCCGTTTACCTCGAGCAACAAGGCTATCGGGCCACGCTGCTGCACTTTTGTGAACCGCGAGTCAGCCCGCGCAACTTGTTGTTGATGGCAAACCGTGCTATCAACACCGCCTAAAACCAATATCGCTACAGAATGCCGTGACAAGATCGGTTAATTAACCGAATGCTATGGTTGATAAGCACCACCAATAAACGACTACCCTTTATTTTTCGACGAGAGATTTATGTCAAGCGAACAAACCCGATTAGAACTGTGCAATCTATCTATGGCGCTTTACCCACAAATAAAAGCGCTAATGGATGAAGTTTACGCCGAGCTAGGCGGCGCTTGGCCAAGTCACACCATTGAATATTTAATTGCTGAATTCCCCGAGGGCCAAATCGGCATACTCGATGACAACCACTTAGTCGGACTCGCGCTAAGTGCACAGGTTGACTACGCGCGTTTTTCTAACCCACACACCTACGAGGATATTGTCGACGCAAACGACCAAGTCAACAATAACTCCGAGGGCGATGCACTTTATGGCTTAGATGTGGTGATCGCACAAAGTCACCGTGGCATGCGTTTGGGGCGCCGCCTGTACGACGCGCGCAAAGAGTTGTGTCGACAATACAATTTACGCGCTATTTTAGCCGGCGGGAGAATTCCCAACTACCATCAACACAGCGCGAATATGTCGCCGATGAAATACATTAGCGAGGTCGATGCAAAGCGCATTTACGACCCTATTTTAACGTTCCAGTTATCTAACGACTTTCAAGTTAAACGCCTACTCAAAAAATACCTACCCGAAGACGAAAAATCGGTGGGTTACGCCACATTACTGGAATGGAATAATATTTTATTTGAACCGCTAGACAGTGTTTTAGGCACGCCCAAAAGCATCGTGCGGGTCGGTGCTGTGCAGTGGCAAATGCGTGCGGTGGATTCGTACCAAAGCATGTTAGAGCAAATAGAGTTTTTTGTTGACACCGTTTCCGATTATCAAAGCGACTTTATTCTATTCCCCGAATTTTTTAATGCGCCGCTTATTGCACTAAGCCCTAGGTCTTCTCAAACCACGGCGATTCGCTACCTTGCGGAATACACCGAGCAATTGCGTGAAGATATGTCGCGCATGGCGATTGAATACAACGCCAATATTATTACCGGCTCGATGCCGCTGGCCGAAGGCAACGAAATTTACAATGTGTCTTACCTTTGTCACCGCAGCGGTAAGATCGATGAGCAGCGCAAAATTCACATCACACCGCACGAAGCCAACGATTGGGTTATTCGCGGTGGCGACCAAGTCAAAGTGATCGAAACGGACGCGGGGCGTGTGGGCATTCTTATTTGTTACGATGTTGAATTCCCCGAACTGTCGCGCATACTCGCAGCGCAAGGCCTGGATATTCTCTTTGTACCCTTTTGGACAGACACCAAAAACAGCTACTTGCGCGTTCGTCACTGCGCTCAGGCACGCGCCATCGAAAACGAATGCTACGTGGTCATTGCCGGTAGCGTTGGCAACCTACCAGAAGTGGAAAGCCTAGATGTCCAGTACAGTCAATCCGCGGTATTAACGCCATCGGACTTCCCCTTCCCGCACGATGCGGTATTGAACGAGGCAACGCCCAATACCGAAATGCTGTTATTTTCCGATTTGGATATGTCCAAATTAAAAATTCTGCACAGTGAAGGCTCCGTGCGCAACCTTAAAGATCGCCGCACCGACCTCTACGAAATTGTGGTAAAAAAATAGTCGTATGGAGATTGCGGCCAGCGATAACTTTTATAGCAACCTCGCACGCGCTATTAAACAGTGGGGCGCCGAGCTGGGCTTTGATGATGTGGGTATTTGCGACACCCGCTTGGACGGCTATCGCGAAAAATTGTTGCAATGGTTAGCCGATGACTACCACGGCGACATGGCCTGGATGGCCGATCACGGCGATATGCGATACACACCGGAATCCTTGCTGCCCGGCACCGCGCGCATTATTTCGGTACGCATGAATTATTTACCCCAAAACAGCCAACACATTAAAACCCTTAAAGAACCCAACAAAGCCTATATTGCGCGCTACGCCATGGGCCGCGACTACCACAAATTAATGCGCAAGCGATTAGCAACGCTGGCCGGCAACATTAACAAGGCGGCGCTAGAGGCCGGTTTAACCAACCCCACGCAGCGCGCCTTTGTGGATAGCGCACCGGTGTTAGAGCGCCCGCTGGCCGAAAAAGCAGGCCTGGGCTGGATTGGTAAAAATACGCTGGTGTTGCAGCGCGAAGCCGGCAGTTGGTTTTTTCTGGGCGAAATTTTTACCTCGCTGCCACTGCCTGTCGATCAGCGCCACAACAAAGACCTCTGCGGCACCTGTACTGCGTGCTTAAAAGTGTGCCCAACCGACGCCTTCCCCGAACCTTATACGCTTGATGCACGCCGCTGCATCAGCTATTTAACGATTGAAAACAAAGGCGCAATCCCAGAAGAATTTAGAGAGCCCATCGGCAATCGCGTATTTGGCTGCGATGACTGTCAGGCCATATGTCCGTGGAATAAATACGCCCACACCAGTACGGAAAAAGACTTTTCCCCCAGACACCAACTGGATAACTGCGACCTATTAACGTTATTTTTATGGGATGAAGAAACCTTTCTTAAAAACACCGAAGGCTCAGCGATTCGCCGCATTGGTTACCAAGGCTGGCAGCGCAACTTAGCTGTGGGCCTAGGCAACGCACCCGCAAGCGACGCCATTATTAAGGCACTGACAACCAAGCGAACGCAAGCCAGCGCGTTGGTAAGAGAACATATCGATTGGGCGCTCGTTCGTCAGCACAACCCCAATCACCGGCGCAAACGTAAAGTTAAGCGAGGCTAAACACCAAAGCCCTTATGGCTCTTGCAGCGAACCGGGTGCCACTCCAAACGCCTTTTTAAACGCGATCGCAAAATTGGACGAGTGCTTATAGCCTGCATGATAAGCCACCTCACCAATGGTCATTGTGCCCTGTTCTAACGCTTTGCGCGCAATATCCAACTTTTTGGCCCGAATATAATTCACCACGCTGTCACCTAAGGTTTGTTTAGCTAAGCGCTGCACAGCGCTGACACTCATGCCGAGCTCGTGGGCAATATTTTGGGTATTTAGTCTCTCAGTAGGCTGCGCTGCGTTTGAATGCATCGCCTGTGACGCCGCGCTGCTACTGTGAATATAGCGTTCCACAATGGCCAGCAACCGCTGCTGTACATTATTGGCCGTTTTTTTACCGTGCTCAAAAGCCGAACACAAATTGACCGCTTGGTTTATAGCTAAGGCAAGGCAGTGAGTTGCCAGCCCTTGCAGGAGTAAACTGCCCAGCGGTGAGTTATCAGATAATAGCGGGTCGCCTTGAACGCTGCGCCGGCTATCCGCTTGTTGGCTGCTGGTTAGAAGCTGCAGCGCGACTTGCCGCAATACCGCGTTGGCCGGCCATGCCACCAGTTCACCATGCGGTAGCGGCAAATGCTGGCGAGACGATGAAAAACCATGGGTTGTTAACCAGGTGCTGTCTGCCGTTACGTTTAACTTTTTAACGTATTCTCCGGCACGAATAAAACGCGTTAAACGCGCAGGTTTTTGCAGGTACAGTAAAAAACAGTTATCGCCCGCAAGTGGCTTAGGCTGTTCGGTATTCAGGCCATCGTCGCTTATGTGCGGGCTATTAAACACGCTAGCATCAATCGCCGCTTCGTTAGGGCCGCTTTCACCACTAAAGCTATAATGTTTGGCGTCGAGCTTAAAACTCAGCCTCCCTTGCTGCACAAAACAAAAAATAAGCCCCGCAGGCAAATCGATTTCCGCGGTCCAGTTTTTTTTCGATACCGCATCGGTGGTGTGTACCCTGAGCGCATCACTGGCATCCTGCATCACCACTTGCCCACTGAGAACCGTCTCGTGCGGCGCATTATGTGAAGCATTATTTTCGTGGCCAACAAGCTGATAATGACGGCCTGCGCGCGCCGCCATTTGATACAAATTGCTTGTTGACACCGATGCACGAGGCGCCCGTGCCCCATCGCCGCCCCTTGGCGAACCAACATGACCACCTTGCATATCACTTTGACCTTTTTGCATAACGCAATCCCCTAGATCTCTGCTATTCGGCTACGTAAAATCCACTGCAATTGTAAATCATTCTCATTTAGAGAAAAAGCATAAATAGCGCGATTGTTGCGCTACACCAAGGAGATCACATGTTGTACCCATTCACACCCTCACGTTTAACACTGGCCATACGTGCCTTCAGCGGCACGCTACTGTGTGCCGTCGCGACTCAGGTCATCGCGCAAGACGCCAGCGCAGTACCCATAGAGGAAGTGCACATCTGGGGGACCGAGGTAAAGGCATCGTCCATCGACTTAGGTGAGGAGGCCATTGCCATTCGCCAAGCCGATCACCTAAGTGACCTATTGCGTGTCATACCCGGTGTTGATGTGGGCGGTGCTCACTCCTTAAACCAGCGCGTGACGATTCGTAGCCTTGATGACAAGGACCTGCGTATTAGCATCGATGGCGCCAACCAAAATACCTACATGTTCCACCATATGGGCAACTTGCAAATCCATGCCGATATTTTGAAATCCGCCGATATTGATGTCGGTAATAACTCCGTTATTAACGGCGGCTTAGGTGGCGTAGCGCGCTTTGAAACGCGAAGCGCCAGAGATTTATTAACCGAAGACCGCTTATTTGGTGGCCGGATTAATAGCACCGTAGCCAGCAACGCATCGGTGAACCTGTCGATAACCGGCTACGCACAACTGGGCCCTGTGGTCGACATTCTGGGCTACGTTAATGCTGTCGATCGCGATAACTACACCGTGGGCGGCGGCGTCATCAAAGATAGCGAAGGCAATATGATTGCCGGCACCGATGGCGATGTTCGCGGTTTAAAAGGCGAGCTTTTTGATGCTTTAATCAAAGTCGGCGTGGATATCTCCGACCACCAGCGCATTAAAGTGGGCTACGAAGCTTACCAAGACGAAGGCGATTACAGCTCGCGCCCCGATATGGGCATCGCCACAGACCTTGCAATCGGTAATGGCGAATCGGTACTACTACCCACGGAATTTACCCGCGATACCTTTACGGTAAATTACGATGGCAACTGGGGTAATAACAACCTAGAGGTCGCCGTTTTTAATAGCGTTAGCACACTCGATCGCGATGAACTCGGCAAGGGCCGCAATGCTAATTTATTTCTGCAAACCGGCGAGGCCAGTAATACCGGCTTTAACATTTTAGCCTCCCACCTGTTCGGTAACACTAGCAACCATGCGCTCACCTACGGGGTTGACGTGATTCAATACGAAACCGAGTACACAGGCTTTGGCGAAACCGGCAATACCTTAAGCAATGGCGAAGAAGAAGCAACCTCCGCCGCTATTTTTGTGCAAGACAAAATTGCACTTACCGATAAGTTCACCGTCACGCCCGGCATTCGCTATGAAAGCTGGGACATAGACAGCCACCTGATTAAAGACACCTTTAGCGAGCCCACCTTGGCACTCGCCATGGAATACCAGTTGGACGACGGTTTGCAATTTAAAGCCAGTGCTACCGAGCTATTTAAAGGGCCAGAGCTATCCGAAGTGTTTACCGGCGCGGGCACCGGCGACACTTACAACGCCGATATCGAAGCCGAAACCGGTATGAATACTGAGTTCGGTTTGACTTACCAAGGCTCGAGTTTTAGCGCTGGTTTTACCGCCTTTGAAACGGTCATCGAAAATTATATTTACGATTACATTAACTACACCTTGCCGCCGGCCACTTACCCAAAAGATAACATTGGCGACATGCGTTTGCGCGGCCTAGAAGGCTATTGGGGATACGCTACCAATAATCTCAATGTTCTGCTGACCTATGCCTCCGTGGATAGCAAATTATCGGCGTTCGACCAGTACCGACAAATGGGCGAAGTGAACGACGATGGCGAGCTAACGACTTATGAAGGCTTTGACGGCGCTCGCACCGATCGCAAACAAGGCGATACATTTAGTCTGGTCGTTGATTATTTTATTCCGCAATACGACTTGCAGTTGCATTACGATGGCATGCACGTCAGCAGTCTGCCCGCAGGCAAGGATTTAGATGGCGCAACGCTCGACAACTCAAAGGGCGGCTACAATGTGCACAATATTTCGATGCGCTGGACGCCCAGCCAATTTGCCGAAGGCCTCGCCTTAACCTTTGGCATAGACAACCTATTCGACGAGTATTATGCCTCGCAAGCTTCGCGCACCGGGGTATCGTTTCACCCTGTATTCGGTGAACTTTTCCTAACCGACTACGAACCCGGCCGCAACGTTAAAGCCAGTGTGTCCTATCAGTTTTAGTGCCAAATCATTGCGCTTATTTAAAGGGACGCGATAAGCGCTTTGTCAGAAAACCGCGTCGGCTTGCACGTGCATAGCGTTGACAAGTCGACGGCATGCGGCAGTAGCCAACCAAACCACCAACACCACGCACCTCGCCCGCAGGGCTAAATCCACTGACCAAAGGAGAACGCCACACATGCAACCCACTACAGAACATGTTAATAATATTGCCGGGGTCGCTGGTATTACGACGCCATTAATTGAGCAGTACAGACCGCACAGCGATGTTTTTTTCACCTCAAAAGAAAATACCCTGTTGGCTAAACCACCGTTTGCCAGTTTGTTACTTGCAGGCACAAAAAATTTGGCTGAGCAGGCCAGTGAATCACTTCGATTTGCCAAAGAACTCGGCTTTAAACACCCTGTTGTGATCGGTGCGGTGCCTTTTGATATCAATCGCCCTGCTCACTTGCGCGTTAGCACCAATATTGCAACCGCTATTGGCCTCGAGCACTTAAAAACCTTGCAGCCACTGCAAACGCAAAACATTAGCGAGCAAGAAGCGACCGTAACGCCTTACCCAACACCCGAGATATTTAAACACAGCGTGCAAAATGCGCTCGAGCGCTTTGCCCGCGGCGAGCTAGACAAGGTGGTGCTTTCGCGAACGCTCGACGTGAACTATCCCTCAGCGCCCAACACCCATGCTCTACTCAAAAACTTGGCGGTCAAAAACACTCAGGGCTTTACCTTTGCCATTGATTTAAAAGGCGTGGAGCAAAGCGAACGCGTGCATACCTTGGTGGGCGCAAGCCCGGAGCTATTAATCGCGCGCAAAGGTCAGCGTGTTTACGCCCATCCCTTAGCGGGCTCTGAGCCGCGCAGCCAAGACCCCGTACTGGATCGGGCGCGCGCCGAGCAGCTATTGCAATCAGAAAAGGATCTGCGAGAACACGCGCTGGTGATCAAAGCGATTAAAAGCGCGCTTTCGCCGTTTTGCAAAACCCTTAATATTCCCGAAAAACCGTCACTCGTTGCCACCGAAACCCTGTGGCATTTAGGTACCCACATTGAAGGCGAGCTCGCGGATTTAACCACCAGCGCCTTAACCCTAGCGCTGGCTATACACCCTACGCCTGCTGTGTGTGGTTATCCGACTCAAGCGGCATTTAACGCGATACAGGAATTAGAAAACTACGAGCGCGACTTATTTACCGGCATGGTCGGCTGGTGTAACAGTGACGGCGACGGCGAGTGGGTGGTGACGATTCGCTGTGCCCAAGTGGACGATTGCCAAGTCCGGCTTTATGCCGGCGCGGGTATTGTCGCAGGCTCGAACCCCGAAAAAGAAACCGCCGAAACCGCCGCTAAATTTAATACGCTATTAAATGCGATGGGGGTAAAACAATGAGCCCCGTGTCATCACGCGATGCCGATAATAGCGGTTTATCGCCTACTGCATCGCCGTCAAAAAACCTGAACGATAGCAACACGACACTCACACCTTGGCCCGCTGACCTAGCGGCGCATTATCGCCGATGCGGTTATTGGCGTGACGAGCCATTAACGCAAATTTTACAGCGTCAAGCCGCTGCTCAACCGCAGCGTATTGCTATTATCGACGGCGATCAATCGCTGGACTATCAAACCTTATTATTGCGCTGCCAACAATTAGCCGCCGGTTTTTCCAGCCTCGGCATTGGTATGGCGGATAATGTTGTGGTACAGCTGCCCAACCAACGCGAATTTATCGAAGTCCTTTTTGCGCTGATGATGATTGGCGCAGTACCGGTACTTGCACTGCCGTCACATCGCACCGCCGAGCTGAGTCATTTTATTCGTCACTCTCGCGCCAAAACCTTTATTGGCACTGTTAGCGAACAAGTGACCGACGACCACGCCGCGATGACGGTAGGGGGTTTTAATACACTTTCGGAGCTCGCACCGCTACTCAATTGTGTTATTGCCGCCGATAACACCCGCGCATACGACAATGATGAAATCTCGGGTAACAAACCCTTACTTGTCGAACAGGAAAGCCAGCTATACCGTTTATCTCAGTTGTACCACCAAGCGCAAGCACAACCCGTTATTGTTAACCCCGATGCCATCGCATTAATGCAGTTGTCGGGCGGCACAACCAATGTGCCAAAACTAATTCCGCGCACCCATAATGATTATTATTACAGCATTCGCGAGAGCGTCACCCTAGGCGGGCTCAGTCGCGATTCGCGCTACCTAGCGGTATTACCGGCCGCTCACAATTTTACGTTAAGTTCACCGGGCTTGCTGGGCACGCTCGAAGCCGGTGGCACCATTGTCATGTCGCGCATTAGCGACGCACGGCACGCCCTGCAATTAATCGCACAACATCAGGTAAGCCACTGCGCATTAGTACCGCCACTGGCCATTGCGTGGCAACAACACGCGGCCAACCACCCGCACTATGCATTCGACAGCTTAAAGGTTTTACAGGTGGGCGGGGCAAAGCTCAGCGCCGCCACAGCCGAAAAACTCAAGCGGCAATTTAAGTGTCAAATCCAACAAGTGTTTGGCATGGCCGAAGGTTTAGTAAATTACACGCGCATTGATGATAACGACGACATCGTCTTTTCAACGCAGGGAAAACCCCTATCGCCTGACGATGAGATTCGCATTGTCGACGACAATGATGAACCCGTCGCCAACGGTCAGCCCGGCCATTTATTAACTCGCGGTCCCTACACGGTTCGCGGTTACTACCGCGCCGATGCACACAATGCACTGGCGTTTACCCGCGATGGATTTTATCGAACCGGCGATATTGTTAGCCTCACCGCAGACGGTTATATCGTTGTTGAAGGTCGACATAAAGACCAAATAAATCGAGGTGGTGAAAAAATTTCCGCCGCCGAGGTCGAAGAGTACTTACTCAGCCACCCCGACATTATCGACGCCGCCGTCGTTGCCATGCACGATGAGTATTTGGGCGAGCGAAGCTGCGCATACCTGATTACGCGAAACCATCAACGCATCGCCTTAATAGCCATTAGACGATTTCTTCGCGAAAAATCGCTAGCCGAATATAAGTTCCCAGACCGCGTCGAAATAATTCAAAAATTCCCCAAAACACATTTTGGCAAAGTCAGCAAAAAAGCCTTGCGGCAAAAAATTAACACGGTGTTGCAAGCAAGCGCTATAGACGCACAACGCTGCTAAAGGGCACCTTCGCTTCTCTGTGCGCTCGCCAAGAACACCTGCACATTGTTATCACCGCAACCCATTTTATAGGACTCACAATGGCCATACCTCGCATTTTACCTTACTCACTCAATGCCGCCTGCCCGCCATTAGAAAACCGCGTTGACTGGCGCATTGATTCATCGCGTGCCGTTTTACTGGTACACGACATGCAAAATTATTTTGTCGATTTTTATGACCGGTCACAGGCGCCAATCAAGCCTGTTATAGAACATTGCCAACAATTGATACACCATTGTGAAAGCGTGGGAATAACGACGGTTTACACCGCACAACCGCCCAACCAAAAACCCCAGGATCGCGCCTTGCTCACCGATTTTTGGGGGCCGGGTTTAAGCGAGCAAAATTTGGCCAGCGATCAAGCCAAAGCAAGCGATATTATTAGCGAACTGGCGCCGAGCCCAAATGCATTGCAATACACTAAGTGGCGTTACAGCGCCTTCCAGCGCACGCCGCTGGAACAATGGATGCGCTCGCATCAAAAAGACCAATTAATTATCTGCGGCGTTTATGCCCATATCGGTATTCTCACCACGTGCCTAGAAGGTTTTATGCGCGATGTGCAATGTTTTGTTGTCGAAGACGCCTGCGCCGATTTTAGCGCCGCAGATCATACTATGGCACGCCATTATATCGCCGGCCGCTGCGGCGCCATAGTAAACCTTGAGCAAACGGTGCGTGCTATTACCCAGGCCACCACTCGGCAAAACCAAAACAACTCACCCGAGGTATTTTGTGCCGCCAGTCTACATCGCCAAATTGCACAAGCGCTGCAGATCCACCCCGAGGACTTCGACGCAAATGATAATTTAATGGATGTCGGCCTAGACTCCATACGATTAATGAGCTTGCTAGAACACTGGCGCAATTGCGGCGCCCAGGTCGATTTTATGGATCTCGCAGACGAGCCAACGGTGGATAACTGGGCAAAAGTACTGAGTGCGAGTGCTTTGCCTGTGCCCTCCAAAGCCGCTGCAGCCGAACCTGCATAGGAGCCCATGATGAGCACATCGAGTACCGCAAGCCCTAAAGTGGCCGAAAATGCTGAGTTAGTACTCAGCAAGCCAGACCTTAAAAAACCACAAAGCCATACGCATAAGCCTTCGCAGCAAGCACCTCAATCGTGCTACCCGTTGAGCGAAGCCCAAATGGGCATTTGGCTGGGCCAGCAATTAATGCCAAATTCGCCGCACTATAATACCGCCGAGCTTATTGAATTTTCGTCCGTTGAGCCGAAGCGATTAATCAATGCTATAAAAATCGTGCTCGCCAATTGTGCACCGCTGAATACGCGCTTTATCAGCATTGACGGTCAGGCCAAACAGCGATTGGAGCCAACCACTGCACAGGCAACACCTATTGAATACTGCGATTTCAGCGCGGAAGACTCGCCACTGGCGTTCGCAAAAGCTTGGGCCGACAAAAAACTCAATACGGTAATGGCTCTGGATAAAGAGCCGCCCTATCACAGCGCAATTATCAAATTGGGCGAGGCACATTACGCCTGGTTATTAATGATTCACCACATCGCCTGCGATGGCTTTGCCTATGCAATTTTAACTCAACAGGTCGCCGCGCTTTATCGAGAACCAGAGCAGTGCTACACAATGCCTTGGTCGGATTCGCTCAAAGGCTACCAGCAATTACTCACCGCCGATAAGGACTATCAGCACTCGCCAGCCTGCCAACAGGATAAAGACTACTGGTTAAGCGCGTTGGCCAAAACGCCCGCACCACTGTCGTTATCGGCGGAGCCCACGCAGGCATTAAATTTCAATAAACGCAGCTTGCGGGTAAGCCGAACCCTGTCGAAACACTGGCTTGCTGAATTTCAAGCTTTATGTAAGCACAATAGTACCCAGGCACGACCCTGTCATTGGGCCCATGGCGTCAACGCATTGGTGGCGATGCTAATATTCCAATACACGGGGGCGCAGCACATTACCTTGGGTCAGCCGGTGATGAACCGTATGGGTTCGTCAGCGTTAAAGATTCCCGCCATGGTGATGAATATTGTACCGCTGCCCATAAGCCTGCAAGGTATTAAATGCTTTAATGACCTACTAAAGGCCGTTTGCCAACAAAACATCGAAAGCAAAAAACACAATCGCTACCGCTACGAAGATTTAAATCGCACCTTAAAAACACAACAAAACCCAAAACGTGCGTTTGGGCCGGTAGTGAATGTTATGCCATTTGACCGCGCACCTAATTTTTCCGACGCTCGCGTTGATATTCACCCGCTGTCTGCAGGGCCAGTCGAAGATATCGCCTTTTCCTTCGCCTTGACCCGCACAGGCGAGTTGCACTTTTTACTCGAGGGCAACCCAACGCGATATCACACAGCGCAACTGGACCACTATGCCGACACCTTACTGAGCTTGGCCGATAACCTAATAGACCAACGCGGTAATAGCCTATTGACGGTCAATAAAAACCTAACCTCGTGGTTGCGCGGCCCGCAATTAGACAAAACCGCTCAGGTAGAAAACACCGTTTTAGGCGCCCTTTACACGGCGATAAAAAGCCAGCCCGAAAAAACCGCTTTAGAATATGTTGCAGACCAAAACGCGACCAATACCGTCGTTGATGACGAAAGCGAATGGCAAACGATTAGCTATGCGCAACTGGCTATTTACAGCGTTGATTGCGCACAAACATTGGCACAGCAGAGTGTACGCGCCGGCGATTGTGTCGTCGTTGCGTTGCCGAGGGGCCCGTGGTCGGTGGTTATTGCATACGCTTGTTTAACGCTCGATGCACATTTTATTTTTATCGACCCCACGGGGCCGCAAGCGCGCAACCTGACTATTATTAACGATGCTAAACCCGTGGTGGTAATACTGGATACGCAGCACGCCCACTCCAGCTCGCTTAGCGCGGCCATCGATAATGCCCGCACACCGGCGAACACATTTCCAAAAACAGCGGCCACACAAACGCGAGCCCGCGAAAGTCGCCGCACAACCAAGGTGCTAGCACTCGAAAGCCTTCAACAATTTGCAAAGCATTCAAAAATTAATGCTACCGCGTTTCTGGCCCACAAGCTTGCGCAAGCAAAAAAGCAAACATCCCCCCTCGCCTACGGGATTTATACCTCCGGCTCAACGGGCCAGCCCAAGGGCGTTATGGTCGACCAGCATTCGCTGAATCAATTTGTACTTTCGGCGAACCAGGTATACCAAGTTACATCAGCGGACCGCGTTTTACATTTCGCGCCCATGCATTTTGATACCTGTATCGAAGAGATTTTTATTACCTTGTGCGCGGGCGGCACTTTAGTGGTTCGCAATGATGACATGATCAATTCCATGGCACACTTTAACCGCGTCTGCCAGGACCGCGCAATTACCGTATTAGATCTACCCACCGCCTTTTGGCACGAATGGGTTTTCTATTGCGCGCAGGCCGAAGCCACTTTGCCCAAACCACTGCATACCGTCATTATCGGTGGTGAGGCCGCTTTAGCGGAGCGCGTTAACAGTTTTCAAACGTTGCGCTCAACAAACCCTGTACGGCTATTAAATACCTATGGCCCGAGTGAAGCCACGGTAGTCGCCAGTTGTGCCGAGCTCGGCCATAGCCATAGCCAACAACGCGGCAACCCGTTTCAGCAAAATACCTCTATTCAGAATACGCAAAAAATCAGCGTTTCCATCGGCCAGCCATTACCCAATCGAACCCTATTAATTTTACGGGAGAGCGAGGGGCAAGCCGGGCGAGGTCAGGCCAAGCAAGCTTTATTGGCGCAACGCGGTGAAGCCGGTGAATTAGTCATCGCTGGGGAATCCCTTGCGCAAGGTTACCTCAATAACCCCGCGCAAACTCACGCTAGCTTTACCTCGCTCGCGTTTGGCGGCATTGAACCAACAATTCGCATCTACCGAACCGGTGACCGCGCGCGAATTAATAGCGACGGCAATATCGAATATTTAGGTCGACTTGATAACGAAATTAAAATGAGCGGCCAGCGCATTAATCCCGCCGAAATCGAGTCGGTGCTATTGCGCTTATCCGAAGCGGCAGAAGTGGCCGTTATCGTGGCGGTCGCGGGCGATTCGAAGCGTGCGCCAGCGGCGCCGCAAATTGTCGCCTATATTGGTGATCCATCGATTGAGAACACCACCACGAAGGGATATCTCAAACCCCAAAAACAAGCGCTGAAAATTCAAACATTGCGAGAAGCCTTGCAGCACAATCTGCCCGCGGTAATGATCCCGCAACACTTTATTTATTGCGCGCGTTTACCTAAAACGCCTTCCGGAAAAGTCGATAAAAAAGCCCTGCTGCAGGACTATAAGGCGCAGCAATCGGCACAGAACCCAACCGACAACACGGGTAAGACCGGTACGCCAACAAGCGCATCAAACGTCACAACACTGGAAAGCACTATTATTACCATTTGGCAGGCGGTATTAGGTGGCGCGTTGCACGGCAAAGCCATTGCGCCAAGCGACGATTTTTTTGTGCTCGGCGGCCAGTCGCTGCAGCTATTGCAAATTGCCACGCGATTAAGCACACAACTTCGATGCGAAGTACCGGTAACGCTTTTATTCCAGCACCCCACCGCACAATCGCTCGCGATGGCGCTCGCGCCACTAAGCTCAACACCATTGGCAGCGTCTACACATAATTCAAACGAGGCAAAGCTCGTGGTTATGGATAATCAGCACCACCTTACAGCATTGCGTTTGCCCGATGATTTTCCGGCTGCATCAAGACCGGCAAGCGCGCCAGGCGACACCCCCGGGATTTTTCTTACCGGCGCAACGGGCTTTGTGGGCATTCAGCTACTACACCACTTACTGGCGAGCACGACAGCGACAATTCATTGTTTGGTTCGCGCCCAGAGCCAACAACACGCTTGGGAAAAAATTCGCCGCGCGTCGCTCGAGCAAACATTGCCCGCGGTGGTTAAACATCCACGTATAAGATTAGTGCTCGGTTCGATCGAACAGCCACGCTTTGGATTATCAGAACCGGCATTTGCAGCACTGACGCAAATAACCCACACCATTATTCACAATGCAGCAATTACCAGCATTGTGCGTAGCTACGCGTCACTCGAAGCGGCCAATGTTAACGCCAGCCTCGATTGCCTGCGCTTAGCGGCACTATCGGGCGCGTCCATTCATTACGTATCTACCATCGCGGTTGGCGGCTCTTCGCAACTGCCAGAGGCTTTTATTCCTTGGCATAAGGGGTTGCACGATGGCTACCAGCAAACCAAGTGGGCGTCCGAGTCATTAATTCAGCAAGCGAGCGAAAGGGGGGTAAAGGCCTTTATTTATCGTCTACCTCGAGTGGTGGGCGAAAAACGCACGGGCTTTATTAATGGCAAAGATCTCGTCTGGAAAATCATTGCGGCCAGCTCGCGCACCCAAGCCCTGCCGAGCGTGGAGATTCGCGAGCCTTGGCTAAGCGTCGATTGCGCGGCAAACACCATTTGCCAGAACATTGTTATGGCAAACAAAAAAAATCACCCTAGTGTGTCACTCGGCCGTGAATCACAGGCTTGTGTCGATGTTATCAACTGCGTACCGATGCTAAGCACTTGTTTAAATACGTTATTCAAACAACTAGCACCCCGCTTTAACGATAGACAAATCAGCATGCCCGATTGGCTACGGCGTTTGTCGAAAAGCGAGCACGCCGAGGATCAAGCGCTGTTGGCATTTTTCCAAAGTGCGCCCAAGGCACCCGCGCTGCCGGTGATATCAAACGACAATTTTTACCAACTATTGCAGCACTCGAATAACAAGAGTAATCAACCATCGAGCCATCAAACCCGTGCCGACTACCCAGCTACAGTCGATTACCAAACGATCGACTTTGCTCCGTATATCGAAAGCGCTGAACAACAAGGTTTATTAGCGGCGCAAGCCGATACTCGGCCCAAGAATAAACGCACGCCGCCGAGAATGCTCGAAGTGCAAAGCTGCAGCAACCCCCACCCACAGATTCGTCGAATCATTTTAAGTGGTGAGTCGCTGCGCGGTTTCCCCGTTAATCACTATGGCGGGCATATTAAAGTATTTTTACCGCGTGCTCATCAACAGGAGCCCGTACTGCCGACCTTAGGGCCTAAAGGTCCCATTTGGCCACCCGCCGATGAACGTCCCATCACTCGCACTTATAGTGTGCGTTATTACAATCCTGTGAATAATACTCTGGCCGTTGATTTTGTGATGCACAAAAATCCAGGTCCCGCGGCCAACTGGGCGCAAAATGCAAAACCGGGAGATCGCATTGGCATTGCAGGGCCCGGCGGCCCCGACCCTTTATTAGCGCCCGCAAAACACCACATTATTGCCGGCGATTTAACCTCGCTACCGGCCATTGAAGCGACCCTAGAAAGTTTGCCCAGCACAGCGCAAGGCTGCGTATTTATCGCCGCCGATGCGCACGGCGCCGAGCTAAAACACAACACGCAGCTTTGTGTTATTTGGCTGTCCTCTGCAAACTTGCCGCAAGCGAGCCATCTCGATGAGACATCCGTGGCAAAGCGCACGGCATTGCAGCTACTCAATGCCGTTAAAGATTATCTCGACCAAAACGATCTGCCCCGGCGCACTGAAAAATCATTACCGAACGACCCGAAAACCTCGGCGCAAGATAATACTGGGCTCGCCGATTTATCGGCCCTTGTCGCCGGTGAAAACAGCCTTGTTCTCGCCGTGAGGGACTACTTGCGCAGTGAATTCAAATTGCCCAAAACGCTGCTTTATGCGGTGCCGTATTGGCGGCGAGGTCAAGACGAAGAAGGCTATCACCAGCAGCGCCATACCATTATGGACGAAGCCTATTAGGAGTTTTCAATGAGCGATAACAACACCTTAAAAGCTAACGAGTTCAAGCATAAAGTCGCCGTGGTCAGTGGCGCTAAGCAAGGCATTGGCAAAGCTATTGCCGATGCCTTAGCGGCGCAGGCGGCCAAGGTCATAAGGCTCGATATTGGCTTTGACAACGATGGCCGTGCTCAGCAGTACCGGCTGGATGTTACCGATGCTAACGCCGTAAATCAGCGCATAGCCCAGATCGAGCGAGAGCATGGCGCTATTGAATTTGCCGTGAATACTGCGGGCATTTTACGCACCGGCACCTTGCTGGAAACGAGCGATGCCGACTGGGCCGACACATTCGCGGTGAATACCACGGGCGCCTTTTATTTTTGCCGTGCCATCGCTCGCTATATGGTACTGAGAAAGCGCGGCGCTATTGTTGCGGTGGGTTCTAACGCGGCCGCCGTGCCTCGCATGGGTATGGGCGCCTACGCGGCATCGAAAGCGGCAACAACGCAGTTACTTAAATGCCTTGGCCTTGAGCTCGCCGAATCGAATATCCGCTGCAATATTGTCGCGCCAGGGTCAACGGATACCGCTATGCAACGACAACTTTGGCGCAGCGAGCAAGACGCCGAAAACGTGATTGCCGGTAATTTGCAGCAATACCGTTTGGGAATTCCGCTCGCGCGCATTGCAGCACCCGAACAAATTGCACAATCGGTGATGTTTTTATTATCCGATGCCGCCAGTCATATCACGCTCGAAACCTTAGTGGTCGATGGCGGCGCAACGCTTGGGGCTCAATAAACGTGGCTTCGGAGTGCTTGAGCACGAATTCTACCGGCCGCTATTCAAGCGCAAACCTTATTCGGCGCATTCTTTTAGGCCGCGCATTCGGTCGCTTATAAATTATTCACTCCAGGGCGTTGCTAGATAACAAATACTATCGCGCCCGAGCCAGGTACAATCCATTTTTTATTGAGGACTACATTATGACAACCCATACTGCCATACCAAAAGGCATTGAAAAATCAAATGCGCTATTAGCTGAGGCCCGCGAAATTATTGCGGGCGTTACCCAATCGATGATGAAAAAACCCGAGCAGTTTTGCTTGGGTAAATTCCCCGTATATTTGGCCAGTGGCGACGGTGCCACGGTGACCGACGTCGATGGCAACAGCTACATTGATTACATCTGTGGGCTCGGCGCCAATGCTCTAGGGCACAATCACCCCGCCGTTACCGCTGCGATTCAGCAAAATTTGCAAAAAGGGCTATTGCATTCACTGCCCGCACCGGTCGAGGTTAAAACAGCCAAAGCGCTGCTCGGCATCTTGCCTCACGCCGAAATGGTTCGTTTTTTCAAAACCGGTGCCGATGCAAACTCCGCTGCGATTCGGCTCGCGCGCTTTTGCACCCAGAAAGATAAAATCGTAACCGTTGGTTATAACGGCTGGCACGATCAGTACATGTTCGATACCCCGGGAGTGCCTAAAATTATCGCCGATTACACCTACCGAATGCCGTTATTCCAGCCGGCCGATGAGCAACCTCTGCTCGATTTAATTAATGACAAAGGCTCGGAGCTGGCGGCTGTTGTTATCTCCATTCCCTATAATCGCGAGCTATCGCGCGAATTCTTTGCACGACTAAAAAGCAGCTGTCAGAACCAGGGTGTTATTTTCGTTATCGACGAAGTGGTTTCTGGGTTTCGCTTGGCCAAAGGCGGCGCCCAAGAATATTTTGATGTCGAGGCTGATTTAGTCACTGTGTCAAAAGGGCTGGCCGCGGGCATGCCACTAGCGGCGGTCGCGGGAAAAAAAGCGCTATTGGAGAAAATGGAAAAGCTTCAGGTTTCCACCACCTTTGGTGGCGAAATGCTGTCGCTCGAAGTGTGCGCAGCCGCCATAGAAACCTACCAAACCACGAATTACATTGCGCACATTCAGCAACTGGGGCAGCAGTTAAAATTGGGCGTAAACCGGGTTGCCGAAAACCTAAATGCGCCCCTTCGTATCGTCGGCTACGACGCCATCCCCATGTTTTTATTCGCCAAAGACCCTGCCGTTCATGTCACCCTAGCGGAGCCTTTTGTAGGACTTATGGCTGAACAAGGGGTTCTTTTACGCCGTGACGTTAACTTTTTATCGGCCGCCCACACTGAAGCGGACATCCAACAAACCATTGCGGCGGTGGAAAAAGCGCTATTCACAATGCTTAAGGACAATCGCTTTACCGGTAATTCCACTGCGTTAAACCCCCAGTTTGCGAGCACTGTTACGCACAACGTAGCGACAAGCAAACAGGCAGAGGAGCAAGAGGCATGAGTTGTTGCGCGCTGCACCGTATCGGCAACTACCAAAGGCTAATGCCATCTACCCCGCAAGGCGTAATCGCCGCCGTTAGCTCGAGCAGTGCACCGCTCGACTCGCAAAGCCCGCGAAAAAATAGTTTTACAAAAAATAGTTTTACAAAAAGTGCGGCAAGCACTAACACCTTGCCACGCAGCACTAACACCGTCGATAACAAACTCCGTCAAACGATTAAAAACGCCTTTATTTACACTGGCGCTGAACCCACCTGTATCGCCAGCGGATGGATAGCACTCGAGGGCAGTCGCATAGTCGGTGTAGGCGCTATGAGCGAGGCGCCACCGGCGGCCGATTCAGAAATCGATGCCAGCGGACAACTGGTATTGCCCGGCTTTGTCAATCCTCACTGGCACGAGAGTTTTGTCGCGCCTAACGATGATAAGCCCGATGACAGCCAGCTTCATCCTACGCCCTATAGTAACGGCGGCGATATTGGCGCCTTGGGCGGTATGTTTGGCTTTATTGCCAGTGTGGCTAAACGCTTAACGGCGGACGAAGCTCTCGCCATTGCGCGTTGGAGTTTGTGGACCCAACTGCGCTCGGGCACCACAACACTGGGAGATTTAGGCTCAGCCAATACCGCCGATGCGATGGCGCAGGCGGCAATAGACTTGGGCATGCGCATTCGCGTCAGCCGCTGGTCGAGTGACATTATGATTCCCAACGAAGGCAATGCCGCCGTGCAAGTTGCTGACACCCAGGAACAAATTAATGATGTACAGGCCCTTATGGATAAATGGTATGACCATAACTCGGGCTTAGTGAGTGCCATGCCAACCGTCATGGCAACCTTCGGCAGCTCGGACGAGCAATTAAGCGCCATGAAACGCATTGCCGATCAATACCAAAGCCCCTACGCCATGCACCTCGGCGCTTTGCCCAATGAGAGCGCCGCCATTCAACGCGTTTTTGGTAAAAGCTCTATCCAGCGAATTGCCGATTTAGGGTTGCTAAGCGAGCGTTTAATGGCTGTGCACACCGCCTTTTTAACGCCCGAAGAATTTCAGCAATTATGCAATCACCGCGTGAATTTCTGTTATTCGCCGGGCCACTACGGCATGTTAGGCGAGCAAACCTTAAGCGCTAATGGCCATTTTCCACAAATGCTAAAAGACGGTTTGGCCGTTGCCAGTAGTACCGACGGCGATATTTTTTATTCCGGCGGCATGACCGAGGCTATGCGAGCAGCCCATTTAACCAGCAACGAAATTGGCAACTGCAATACCGTGTGCCCGCCCACGAAGGCATTACTGACGGGCACACGCTATGCGGCACAAGCGCTCGGCTGGGCAGACCGCATTGGCAGTATTACGCCCGGTAAACAAGCCGACCTCGTGTTTATCGATACCGACAATTGGCGCTACCGCAACAGTCAACATCCCCTGCGAACTTTTTTATTAACCAGTAGCAGTCAGGATATTGCCAAGGTCATGATCGCGGGAAACACCGTTATGCACCATGGCAATAGCCCGTATTTTAATGAAAGTGAATTATTCGAGGACTATCAACGCGCCGCCATGTCAGCGCGCTCGCGCATCAAACCTTAGATGCGCAAGTTTCACTCGTTAGTTTCGATCCTGAAAAACCATCTGCGGCGCTTTGCAAAGTCGCAATAGAAAGTCGTACTTAAAAAGTATTTATGTATTTTTTTGCCCAAATGCCGCGTTGGTGCCCACCCAAAACAGTCGTTTCAGGATGGGTACACATTAATAGGCTGCGCTCACTAATAACACTTGAGAAAAACCATGCACTCTAACCGCTCCGCAACCGTGCCAATCGCTCGCACTGTTGATCAAACGAGTTCCGACAGCCGGGCTCGATCTCATAATAATCAATGGCGTAATTTAACATTGCTGTTGGTAAGCACGCTCACGGTGATGGCGGGGGCAACAATTGCCCCGTCACTACCGGCCATGCAAGAGCAATTTTCGGGCATTCGGCACGCCGATTTTTGGGTGCAAATGGTGATGACACTACCCGGGCTTGCCATTGCCGTCAGTGCCCCCATCATTGGCCGTTTTGTCGATCGCCACGACAAAAAATTATTGTTACTTTACTCGGTCGCAGGCTACGGCCTACTCGGTACGGCGGCGATTGCGAGCAGCCACTCCCTTATCGCCTTGCTTATTTTGCGCTTTTTATTAGGCCTGAGTGTCGCTGGGATTATGGTGACCTGCACGACCTTATTTAGCGACTATTACCACGGCCCAGAGCGCGGGCACTATTTGGGCTTACAAGCGGCGTTTGGCGGTTTTGGCGGCGTGGTATTTATTGCAGTGGCGAACGGTTTAGCCGATGTCAATTGGCTCTATCCTTTCGCGCTTTACGGCCTAGCCTTTATTGCGTTACCCGCTATTATTGTTTGGGTGCCCAAGCCCGAACATACGCAGCCAGGCCACTCGGCAAAAACTCAACCCGCAGGACAGCCGTTGTCTGAACACGCTGCGCCAAAAAATACCGCGCGCGATATTTTTTTGTGGGGCTGCTGTGCGCTGGCCATTGTGGAAATATTAGTGCTTTATTCCATACCCGTTCACCTGCCGTTTTATCTGCACAGTGCTAACGGCAGCCTGGCCGAGCTTGGTCAATACAGCGGTTATTTTATTGCTTATATGCTATTGGTCATGGCGGTAACGGCGGGTTTATATCGCCATTATCAAGGCGTAATGCGCATTAACCGGCTACACAGCTTAGGCTTTGCGTTGCTCGCGCTGGCTTTTACCATTTGGGCTATCGCCGAGCCACTGATCACACAAACCCAAAGCCCGTGGTTCGCTCAAATCAGCGTGATGATTATTCTAACGGTTATCGGCTTAGGCCTTGGCGTGACGCGGCCAAACCTTGTGACCTGGCTGATGTCACGCTGCCCTGCGCAGCTGCGCGGACAAAAAATGGGCAAGCTCACATCGTGTTTTTTTATTGGCCAATTTATCGCGCCGGTGGTGACGTTTCCGTTAATCAAGCAGTCGTTATCGGCAAAGCCTGTGATGGCGGAAAGTCTCGTCGTCGCCAGCGCCGATTACCCAATATTATTCGCCGCATTAGGCGGCCTGTGTTTGGCCACGGCGGCAGGGTGTATGCTTTATCGTAACAAGCTCTCACCCTGAAACACCACCCGTGACATTCGGCGAAGTTGTTATAAAAACTGCGTTAACGCTGCCGACGCTGTGCTGATTGGTGAATCGCTTGAGCCATTGCCTGTAAGCTGCAGACGGTATTGGCAGCACCGAGTGAAATGGCCTCTCTGGGCATTCCAAACACAATCGACGATTGCTCATCTTGGGCAATCGTATCAGCGCCGCAATTCTTCATTTTTAAAAGCCCTTTCGCGCCATCGTCGCCCATGCCGGTCATAATCACGCCAGTTGCGCTGCGCCCTACGTTGCTCGCAACCGAATTAAATAGGACATCCACCGACGGGCAGTGGCGGTTAACGGAAGGGCCGCGAAAAACTCGCGCTACAAATTGCGCGCCCGAACGAATAACCTCTAAATGACAACCGCCAGGCGCCAACAACGCCCTGCCGGGTATCACCCTTTCGCCACCCTGCGCTTCAAGAACGTCTAACTCTGACAGGGTATTTAAGCGTTTGGCAAACTCGGTGGTAAACTTTTCGGGCATATGCTGCACAATCACAATGCCGGCGGTTGTGCGCGGCAACTGCGACAACACCAGCTCGAGCGCTTGCGTACCACCCGTTGATGTGCCGATGGCAATGACATAATCGGTGGTGCCTGCACGGGTTACCCAAGCTGTACTTTGCGCCTGCGCTAACGCAGGCGCAGGGGGCTTAGCAACCATGGCGCGGCTACGCACTCGAGCAGCGGTGCGGACGGCCTGCCAGAATTTTTGTTGCGATTCGATGATAAAATTATTGAGCCCGGTGGTGGGCTTGGCGATAACATCAATAGCCCCTGCAGCCAAAGCTTGCACACTCAAATGACAACCTTTACTGGTTAGGGATGAACAAATCACCACGGGAATGGGCTCGCTCGCCATTAATTGTTGTAAAAAAGTAATGCCATCCATGCGCGGCATTTCGATGTCTAGCACAATCACATCGGGTTTTTCTCTTTTTAAGTACAGCTGCGCAATGACCGGGTCGGAGGCGGTTTGGGAAACCTGAATATCTGGCGCTTCGTTAAGTACTCGACTCAGGGTTTGCCGCATTACTGCAGAATCGTCGATTATCATGACGTTGATTGTCATAACAAACCGCCCTTTTCCATCGCAATTGTGCGCAGAGCCAATTGCCCACTACGCAAATCAAATAGTAGCGTTCGACAGCAGCTTCCACCGGTGTGGTCTTCGGTAAAATGCAGGTTATTTTGCTGCGCCCACTGATGTGCTACGGCCAGATTCTGCTGCCCAACCCCTAAGCGGCCGTCAGTGGTATGTACGGTACTTGCGCCACCGAACACCGAAAAACGATACGCAGACAAATTGGCCATGGCCATGAGTTGCTGTTGTAATAACTCCAGCGCCGACCACCCGTAAAAGCCAGGTTTAAGTAAACGGTGATTAGGCGTAGCCGGCACCTTGGGCAGTAGGTAGTGGCACATCCCCCCGGCGCGGCGCTCCGAATGGTAAGCGGTCACACTCACACACGAGCCTAATATGGTTTGCAGCGTAATTGCGCGCTCGCTCACGGTGACATCACCCGTATTCAAAAAGTACCGATTGCCGCCTAAGGGATATTGACACCCGGACCAATGCGGTGTTCGCTGTTTCACGACTTAAACCTATAAATAGCCGGTTTCACCAGCTCAAAGCCTGTGTTTAAGCTGTGAAGCGATTCCGAATGACTTACAAAAAAGAAGCCATCTTTCTTTAAAAAGCGCGACAGGTAGCTAACGACTCTTTGTTGCGTGTGTTTTTCGAAATAGATCATCACATTGCGTAGGAAGATTAAATCATACAAGCCTAAATTAAGGTTAATCGGCTCGGTTAGATTGATACAATCAAAGCTCACGCGGCGCCGAAGCTCCGGCGCTATGCGAATGTACCCTTGGTATTCTCCCGTGCCTTTTAAGCAGTAAGTCATGCGATTGTGTTGGTCGATTCCCTCGGTGCGCACATCGGGATAGATAGCCTCGCGCGCCCGTTCAATAACTTGCCGGTTGATATCGGAACCAAACACCTCCCATGGGCCTTGGTAATAACGGTCCATGGTCATGGCCAGACTGTAAGCTTCTTCTCCCGAGGATGCCGCTGCACTCCAAACCCGCAGTTTGCCTTGCTCGTTTGCGCGATTAGCTAACCACTGTCTTACAAAGTCAAAGTGCTGGGTTTCTCGGAAAAAAAACGTCTCGTTGGTGGTGATATGCTCAAGCGCAGCCTCGAGCTCTGAGGTTTCGCTGCGCTGAGTGATAAGATGATAATAGGCACTAAAATCTTTACAGCCGCGTACAAGCACACGACGTTCTAGGCGATTGTAAAGCAAGCTGATTTTGTGATCCGGTAAAAAAATCCCGCTTTTTCGTTTAATTAAATCTTGAAAAAGTGAAAACTCTTTCGGTGTAATGGCACGAACAGCAGAACGCATCAGCGACTTGCTAACCTTTTAAGCTCACAAAATGTTTGTCTTTATCATCGCTGCCGTGCGACGCGAATCGCGGCGCAGGCGTAGCTTCAATGTTTTTTTGAGGGGCAGAGGCGCTCTGGGCGGTAATGCCCTTATAACTCGATAGCCGAAAAAAACTAACACTGCTTTTAAGTTGCTCGGCTTGTGCGCTCATCTCTTCGGAAGTCGCGCTAAGCTCTTCCGACGATGCGGCATTTTGTTGCATGGTCATGCTGACTTGACCTATCGCGCTATTAATTTGATGCACACCGGAAGCCTGCTCCGACGAGGCGGCCGAAATCTCCTGTACAAGATCGGCGGTCTTCTGAATTGACGGCACCATTTGCTCAAGTAAACTGCCAGCTAAGTTGGCTTTGGCAACACTGGTTTTTGCTAGCTCGCCAATATCTTGCGCGGCCACCTGACTGCGCTCGGCAAGTTTGCGAACTTCCGATGCCACCACAGCAAAACCCCGCCCATGCTCGCCGGCGCGCCCTGCCTCAATCGCAGCATTGAGCGCAAGCAAATTCGTTTGATAAGCAATATCATCAATAACACTAATGCGTTCGGCAATTTTTTGCATAGCATCAACGGTTTCACCCACGGCAACGCCGCCTTTGCGGGCATCGTCCGAGGCTTGCTGAGCCATGCCGTTAGTCACCGTGGCATTTTCATTATTTTGCGAGATCGACGCCGACATTTGCTCCATTGAGGCTGATGTTTCTTCAACACTTGCCGCTTGATTGGCAGCGCCTTGCGACAACTGCTGAGCGGTAGAGCTTACCTGCACAGACGCCGCCGCGAGCGATTCCGAAGAATGAGTAACATCGCTCATAATGGCATGCAAGCGCTCCCTCATACTGGCTACATTGCCGAGTAGCGAACTCTTGTAGCGCGGGTTTACATCAACCTCAACATCGAGATTGCCATTGCTCACCTCTTGCAATATTTGTGCGGTATAAGCGGGTTCGCCCCCTAAAATTCGATAAATATCAAACAGCATATACACCATAATGCTAACCACAAGAACAATTGATACCAGTACAACGCCGATGTAGGTTCTTTTGTTTTTTGCTGCACTGTGTTTTAAATCACTTTTGGTCGCCACCAATAATTCAGCAAAGGCTTTTTCGGTGCCCTGTGCAAGCTCTGTCATTGCTTGGCTTGCAGGGCGATCAATACCGCGCACTTGCGTATCAATAATTTGGCCCGCCATTGAATTGTTGGCATCAAAGGTGTCGAGAGCTGTCATATAAGCTTGACCCAGATTTTTATGTTCTATTTTAAGGTTGACGATTGCGCTGCTGGGCTGATCTAGCTCGGCCAGTTTGGTAATCGCGTCTTCGAGGTGCCGCTGAACGGATTGTTCCTCCTTAAGGAAGTTTGCGCTGTATTTTTCAAACTGCGATTGATCGTTACCGCGAATCAGGATGTTTTTCCACTCTTGCACTTGGGTTTTAAATTGAACATGGGCCTGTTCAATGCTCATTAACACATCGACCTGTTTATCGACTTTTTCCAGACCGTTTTGAGTGTTGGCATTTAACTCACCAATGGCAATAACCCCCAATGAGCCGATAAAGCTTAATGAGCCTGCTATCATGATGGCCAGCATCACTATTTTGGCCTTAAGGCTGATTTTTTTTAGCATTGTTTAATCCTCACTAGTGCATTTCCATTGTTCAGTTTTCGCTTTAGGGTACCCCTAAAAATTCACTTTCCCGCGATCGCAGCGTCACCGACTTCGTTCCTCGGCAGTGTGCTCCTCGGTAATTGCTCCTCGACATTGTGCTCCTGCAATGTCTAATAAAGGACCTCCTGTCCCGATGCGTCGCTCTATCTCCTGAATCCGTTCAGTCGTCCGAGCGGTACTTTATTGCCATGGATATTGCCATGGATGGCACGTATGCAGGCAACGCAGAAACATTTGTTTGCCCTTGCCCTAACACAAAAATTACTAATTTTGGAAGCACCCTTTGGTGTGTTTGGGCTATTCAAACTCCGCCTCTACCAGTGCTGATAACTCCGACACCGATAACGTCTTTTCTGCATCGAGCAGCACCACAAAGTCGCCGTCACTTTTGGCAATGCCAAAGATAAATTCCGCGCGAATGCGTGCCCCGAATGATGGCGCGTCTTCGATATCTTGACTAGAAAACTCAGTCACTTCATCAACGGCATCAGCGAGTAGACCTAAGGTGATTTTTTGCTCTTCACTGATAACTTCGATAATAACGATGCAGGTACGTCGCTGAATCTCAATGGGCTTGCGCCCAAGGCGAATCGCCAAATCGATAATGGGCACTACCTCACCGCGCAAATTGATTACCCCGCACAAAAAATCTGGCATCAAAGGCACAGTGGTAACCTTGCCGTACTCAATAACCTCACGGGTTTTCGATAGCGCTAAACCAAAGCGCTCACCGGCAATTCTGAAGGTTAAATATTGCTCATTGACGATATCAGCATCGACTTTTGGTATGGCAGACATAGTAAATCCCTTACTGCAAGGTGGCACCTTTATCTGATCCCGCGCGAGACGCGCAGACAGGCGAGGTGGAATGAATTAGCTGCTCTTTGGTTTCGGCAAAACTAATAAGCTGTGGAATATCTAGCACAAAAGCGACCTCACCCGATCCTAAA
>DATBNJ010000253.1:0-2989 GCA_036554385.1 Marinagarivorans sp.
AAATGCAAAGCACGGGAGGCTACGACTTTCGTGTTTTATCACTTTCTTGTTCGGTCAACACTTGGTTTCGCCAGTCTGTTCCTAGCTGCTGCTCTATGTAGTCCCGAATAAACTGCCTTACCTTCTGGGAGGCGGTGACATCCTCTTTGGCGCATAGCTGTTCAAAAACGGCCTTTTTCTTTGGATCAATAAGTAAAGTTAGGCGAGCTGTTCGCTGTTCCACAGGTATTCCCCGATGATAAATAACGCCCGATGTTAATTTGATTAACATTGACTGTCAATTAAGGACACATATAATGTTAAGCCCTTGATAGCCGCAGCTATTAGCCACTTTGTGGAAAGCTAAAACGATGTCCCACCGCGCCCACTTATTCTCCCTCCGCTTCGCTCATGCTATGCGCGAAAGCTTGGCCGAAGGCTATTGCGGCGCAAAATTGGCCAAAGACGTGATGGCAGGCTGCGTTGTTGGCGTTATCGCTATCCCACTTGCGATGGCGCTGGCTATTGGCTGTGGCGTTGCTCCGCAATATGGACTTTACAGCGCGATTATCGGCGGCTTTGTCATTGCATTAATGGGCGGTAGCCGCTTTAGTATTTCGGGGCCTACAGCAGCATTTATAGTCATCCTCCACCCGCTTGTTGCTGAGCATGGCCTAGCCGGGCTATTGGTTGCCAGCGTTATGGCGGGTGTGCTGCTGGTGATAATGGCCTATGCGAGAGTGGGGCGATTTATCGAATACATTCCAGAGCCTGTTACGCTGGGCTTCACCGGAGGAATTGCTATTGTTATTGCCACCTTGCAAATTCCCGATTTTTTCGGTTTGTCGATACCTTTAATGCCCGAGCAATATCCACAGAAGCTTGGCGTTATTGCGATACATATCAGCTCTATTGATATCGGCAGCTTTTCAGTCGCGGCGTTTACGCTGGCCTTTATGCTGTTGTGGCCAAAACTAAAAACACCGGTGCCCGGGCACTTACCCGCAGTCATATTGGCCAGTGTTATTGCTGTACTCCTTAGTCAAAAAGGCTTTGAGATTGCGACCATTGGTTCACGGTTCGAGTATCTATTGGATGACGGCAGCACTGGCTTCGGCATACCGCCTGTTTTACCGCACTTCGAATGGCCGTGGTTACGTGATGGAACAGGGGGTGAGCGATTTATCTTAAGCTGGGCAAAAATTATTGATTTGGCACCTTCTGCCTTTGCTATTGCCATGCTAGCCGCAATTGAATCGCTTTTGTGTGCTGTCGTGCTTGATGGTATGTCTGGCAAGCGCCACAGCGCCAACAGCGAACTTCTGGCACAAGGCGTCGGCAATATTATTGCCCCCTTCTTTGGTGGAATTACTAGTACCGCCGCTATCGCTCGCTCTGCCGCGAGCTTTAAAGCGGGCGCACAATCGCCCATCGCAGCAATGGTACATGCGTGTGTTGTTTTGTTGGCTTTAGTCGCGCTTGCCTCGCTACTTAAATACTTGCCGATGCCAGCTCTCGCGGCAATGCTGGTCGTTGTGGCGTGGAATATGAGTGAAGCTGCTAAATCTGTACATCTGATTAGAACCGCGCCGAGGGGCGATATTGCAGTCTTTATAACCTGTATGGGTTTGACTGTGTGGTTGGATATGGTTATCGCCATCACGGTGGGGGTATTGCTCGCCGCGGTGTTATTTGTCCGTGAAATTGCCAGCATGACACAGCTGACCGACATCACCAAAAACAAGAAGATGGTCACTCAGGTTATGCCACCAAACTGGAAAGTGCTAAGAGTGAAGGGGCCTTTGTTCTTTGCAGCCGCCGATCGCGTCTTTAGTGAAATTAACGAGCAGCTTCAGCAGGCTGATGGCGTAGTGCTTTATTTGGAGGCGGTTCCTATTTTAGATGCGGGAGGTTTGGCCGCGTTGTCTCGTCTTATCACTGAACATGCAAATTCCGGTAAAAAGATTTTTTTCACAGAGTGGCAATTCCAACCCTTGAAATCGCTGGCGAAAGCCGGCGTAAAACCAATAGATAGCGCAATACGCTTTTTCCCCACCTTGGATGATGCGTTAGATCATGTGCTCTTATATTCCGATGTGAATAAATGAAACTGTCTGAAGCTATTCAAAAAAGCGAAAACAAACATTGGTTAAGTGCAAGTATTCGCAAAAATCCGTCGTTGACCTCTGAGTGGTTTGTCATGCTGATCGATGGCGATCAGCGGCCTCATATGTTGGTGGATGACCATGAAAACCCGATCGTCAATGATGACCTTAATTATTTTGTCGAGTTACTAAAGGCCATCGGCTTACGCGAGTTTTCTGTTTTTTTATAAGTTTTTATTGGAAACCATAAAAAGAGTCGGAGGGACAGACACTCAAGGGCGCTTCTGGGTATAATGCTCTCACATTTTGATCAATTAAAATCTGCCTAGCGCCCGCAGCAAGCGCACCTTGTAGTGACCTAGGAACGGAAAGGCGTTCCGACAGACTGCGTTTGTTAGCGCTTTTTGCCAACGATACTGTACTGCCGAGCGTAGCATTCCTCCATTTTTTTAACCCCTGACTTCGTGAAGCGTAAATGCTGACCTTTATGTTTTACAAAATTAGTGGACTTTGCCAGATTGAGATCATGTGAATGAAAACCAAGTACAGCCATAATTCGATTTGCTTTGCTTAGATTGCATTCGATTACAGCCTCTAGATAGCCCACCTGCCCAGCGTTCCACTTTTTGATGTTTTCTTCGGATAACACACCGATCTTCTGAAATACATCAATTGTTTTTACTACTCGCTCACGCTCAAGTATTTCGGAAACGACACGAACAACTTTGGGGTAATATTTATCTTCTTTGTAATTGCTTAACGTAACTCGATAGTTCATATGTTTTGAATGCTAACGCCGTTATATGGCGCCGGAGTGAAGTTGGAATTTTTTGTGGTATTTTCTACCACAAAAAAGGTGGACGGGCCGGAAGTCGCACATGACAACTTTGTTAGGCAATCTATAC
>DATBNJ010000261.1:0-8492 GCA_036554385.1 Marinagarivorans sp.
TTTTCCAGCCACCACCACTGCGCCAGCTGCGATATTGACTACCCCGAGCCCAGCCCCAGCCAGTTCTCGTTTAACTCGCCCATTGGTGCCTGCGAAGCCTGCCGTGGGTTCGGCCGGATTATCGGTGTCGATTACGGCTTAGTGATACCCGATGAAAGCAAGAGCCTAAAAGACGGCGCCATCAAGCCCATTCAAACCCCGAGCTACGCCGATGTGCAGCGCGAACTGCTGAAATACGCCAAGGCCCGTGGCATTCCCACCAATATACCTTGGACGGATCTGACCGAGCAGCAGCGCCAGTGGGTGCTAGAAGGCGAGGGCCATTGGGATCAAAACGTCTGGTATGGCATTAGCCGCTTCTTTGAATGGTTGGAAAGCAAAGCCTACAAAATGCATATTCGGGTGTTGCTCTCTAAATATCGCGCCTATACGCCTTGCCAAACCTGCGCGGGTGCCAGGCTTAAGCCGGCATCGCTGTGGTGGCGCGTAGGCTCTTTAGAATCAGCCAAACAGGCGTTGGCAGGGCGTGAGCGGTTTATACCCGCCGGTGCCACCTTGCCCGCAAAACGCTTTGAGCAACTGCCTGGCTTAAATATCACCGATGTGATGCGCCTGCCATTGTCGCGTTGCGGTGAGTTCTTTACCGAGCTAAGCGAGGACAAAAGCACTGGCGTGATGGACGAAGCGGGCGAGCTACTGCTGGGCGAAATCCGCGCGCGGCTCAATTATTTATCTGAGGTGGGACTCGACTACCTCACCCTCGACCGGCAATCGCGCACCCTCAGCGGCGGCGAAGTGCAGCGCATTAACCTGACCACGGCGCTCGGCACCTCGTTGGTGAATACCCTGTTTGTGCTGGACGAGCCGAGTACCGGTTTGCACCCGCGCGATATTCAGCGCCTCGTCAAAGTACTGCAACGCCTGCGCGATGCTGGCAACTCGCTATTGGTGGTCGAGCACGATCCACAGGTGATTCTGGCGGCGGACCGCATTTTGGATATCGGCCCAGGCCCCGGCCGCATGGGTGGCAATATCGAATTTTTTGGCACGCCAGCGGCCATGCTCAAACGCAAAAATAACCTAACCGCGCAGTACCTGTGTGGCAGCAAACAAATCAATGCCGTGGCCGAGGCTTCGCCTAAATACCTTGCGCAAGCGGCGAGTGATGCCTCTGCTAAAGGCCCGCTTGCCATCAATATCATCGGTGCCAGCGAGCACAATCTGCAAAACATTGATGTGCATATTCCGCTGAAGCGCTTGGTGTGCCTGACCGGCGTTAGTGGTTCGGGCAAATCCACGCTGATGCGGCAAGTGCTTTACCCCGCGCTACTGAAACATTTTGGCGAGCAAACCGAGGCGCCCGGCAGTCACCAGCGCATTGATGGGCTACAGCATATTGATCAAGTGGTAATGGTGGACCAAAGCCCCATCGGCAAGACCACGCGCTCTACGCCCGCCACCTATGTGGGTGCCTTTGATGCCATTCGCAAATTGTTTGTCGCCGCTCCGCTGGCGAAAGAGCGCGGCTATAAGCCCGGCACCTTTAGCTTTAACGCCGGTAATGGCCGTTGCCCCACCTGCCAAGGCAATGGCTTTGAGCACGTGGAAATGCAATTTTTAAGTGATGTGTACCTGCGTTGCCCCGACTGCGATGGCCGCCGTTTTCGAAGTGAAATACTGGAGGTCAAACTGCTGCAACACGAAGACGGCGCCAACAGCCCGCGCGCGGTATCCATCGCTGATGTGTTGGCAATGACCGTGGCCGAGGCCTTGGCGTTCTTCCGCGATTACGCCGAGGTGCAGCGCAGCCTACAACCGCTGGCCGATGTGGGGCTGGATTACGTGCAGCTGGGCCAAGCCGTGCCCACCTTAAGCGGCGGCGAAGCGCAGCGCTTAAAACTGGCCGGCCACTTGGCGGCCACCAAAAGCAAAGCCCACGAGCATATTCTGTTTATGTTCGACGAGCCCACTACCGGCCTGCACTTTGCCGACATCGCCACGCTGATGGGCGCCTTCCGCCAGCTGCTGAGCGCTGGCCATTCCCTGCTCGTCATTGAGCACAACCTTGATGTGATTCGCGCCGCCGACTGGCTTATTGATATCGGCCCCGAGGGTGGCGATGCCGGCGGCCAAGTACTGGCCGCGGGTACGCCCGCGCAGCTTGCCACACTCGACGTGGGTTATACCGCCCAAGCATTGCGCGATTACGAAAAAGCGTTAACCAAAGGCGCGCCCCTGCCTGCGCTGAGCAACCGGCGCGGCAAAAAAGCCGAGCGCGTGATTAGTGTGCACAAAGCCCGCGAGCACAACCTTAAAAACATTGACGTGACCTTGCCGCGCGACAAACTTACGGTGATTACTGGCGTTAGCGGTAGCGGTAAAAGCACGTTGGCGTTTGATTTGATTTTTGGCGAGGGCCAACGCCGCTATCTGGAATCCCTTAATGCCTATGCCCGCCAATTTGTGCAACCGGCGGCGCGCCCCGATGTGGATGCCATTTACGGTATACCGCCCGCCGTCGCCATCGAGCAACGCACCAGCCGGGGCGGCCGCAAAAGTACCGTGGCCACGCTCACCGAGATTTACCATTACCTGCGCTTACTGTACGTAAAGCTGGGTACCCAACATTGCCCCAGCTGCAACGTGCCCATCGAGCCACAAACGCCCGATGCCATTCTTGCAAGGCTACAAAAAGACTATCGCGAGCGCGAGGTCACCTTACTGGCACCCATGGTGGTCGCGCGCAAAGGCATCTACCGCGAGCTAGCACAATGGGCTGCTGCACGTGGCTATAACGAGCTACGCGTTGATGGTGAGTACTTACCGACTAATGATTGGCCAGTGCTGGATCGCTACCGCGAGCACGATATCGAGCTGCCATTATTAAGCCTTACCGTTACCCCCCAAAACGAGCGGCAATTGGCCGATGCGCTCGAGCAGGCCTTGGCGCTGGGCAATGGCGTGGTGATCGTCGCGCCAGCGGCTAAAGGCAAGAGCCAAAAGGCCAAAAGCAAAAAGGCAGAAGCGGAGCGACTGTTCTCCACCAAGCGTGCCTGTCCCAGCTGTGGTTGCGGCTTTGACGAGCTCGACCCGCGCCTGTTTTCGTACAACTCCAAACACGGCTGGTGTGGCAGCTGCTATGGCACGGGCTCCGTTATCGCCGGTTTTGATGCCGAGCAAACCGGCGAGGAATCCAGTTGGCAGCCGAGCGAAGAGGACGAGGCCGTCGAGCGCACTTGCCCCAGCTGCGATGGCCAGCGCCTAAACCCCACGGCACTGGCCGTGCGCTTTCGCGATCAATCCATTGCCGAGCTGGCGGCACTGCCGGTGGATGCCGCCGAGCAGTGGTTTGGCAAGCTCAAGCTTAAAACCCACGAGCAAGCCATCGCCCGCGACCTGCTGGTCGAGATGCATAGCCGCCTGCAGTTTTTGCAGAAGGTCGGCCTGAATTATTTAAGCCTAGACCGCGCCGCGCCCACGCTAAGCGGCGGCGAGGCCCAGCGCATTCGCTTGGCCGCGCAACTGGGCTCTAGCTTGCAGGGCGTGTGTTACGTGTTAGACGAGCCCACCATCGGCTTGCACACTCGCGACAACCGCAAACTCATCGAAACCCTGCGCGAGCTGCAGCAGCAGGGCAACACCGTGGTGGTGGTGGAGCACGACGAAGACACCATGCGCGAGGCCGACCACCTAATCGATATGGGGCCGCAGGCGGGTGTTAATGGCGGTGAGGTGGTCGCCTTTGGTAGCCTTACGCAAATTAAACGCTGCAAAGCCTCACTCACCGGTCAAATGCTCGCCAACCCGCTGCGCCATCCGCTGCCCGAACTTCGCAATACCGAGATGCGCGCGTTCTGGGCCGAGCAAAAGCTCAGCATAGAGGGCGCCAACCAAAACAACCTCGCCAATGTGAATGTAGCGGTGCCGCTGCGCCAGCTGGTGGCTATTACCGGCGTTAGCGGCAGCGGTAAAAGCACGCTGGTGCGCGGCGTGCTCTACCCCAATCTAAAACACGCCATCGCCAATAAACGCAAAAAAAGCCACCGCTGGCAGGGCGCCGAGAACATTACCGGCTGGCAAGGGATCGACCGCATTTTAGAGGTCGACCAAACCCCAATTGGCAAAACTCCACGTTCTTGCCCGGCCACCTACATCGGCATTTGGGACACCATTCGCAAGCTGTTTGCCGGTACGGTTGATGCGCGCCTGCGTGGTTATACGCCGGCGCGCTTTTCGTTTAATGCCGGCGACGGCCGCTGCGAAGGTTGCGGCGGCAACGGCATGCAAAAAATCGAGATGAACTTCCTGCCCGATGTGCGAGTACCGTGCGACGTGTGCCACGGTTGGCGCTTTAATGACGAGACCCTAAGCGTGCGCTACAAGGGTAAACACATCGGCGAAGTACTGGCGATGAACATCGACCAAGCCGCCGCCTTCTTCGAGCCCATCACCAAGCTGCACCACGCCCTGTGTTTATTGCAGGATGTGGGCTTAGGTTACCTAACCCTCGGCCAACAAAGCCCCACCTTAAGTGGCGGCGAGGCCCAACGCATCAAGTTAGTGGCCGAACTCGCCAAAGCCAACATGACCCCCGAAGACGCCCGCGGCCGCACAGCGCAGCACAATATGTACGTACTTGATGAGCCTACGGTGGGTTTGCACATGGCCGACGTCGAAAAGCTACTGCGGGTACTGCACCGTTTAGTGGATGCTGGTAATTCGGTGTTGGTGATTGAACATAATTTGGACGTGGTCGCCGAGGCGGACTGGATTATTGATATGGGGCCAGAAGGCGGTAAAGGCGGTGGGAAGGTGATTGCACAGGGCGCGCCTAAGGCTGTGGTTAAACGCAAAAGGTCGTTTACCGGGCAGTATTTGGCGGAGGGTTTGGGGTAAGGCTTTATGAGTGTAAGGTTGATGGGGACGGCACGGGTACTAATCGTTATCTCGCTGGTTCAAGGTTCACTTTTTCGGGTCGGCGTAAATATGTCTCGGCAACAGCTCCTGCGTTGCTCTAACAAGTGCTTCCATGCAAAAGCCTATAGCCTGCAATCGGCCATCTCGACAATTGCTCCCGGCATTGATCTAATAAGCTACGGCCCTGTAGCGACAGGCCTCATAGCCCCCGTAAAAGTAAACCTTGAACCGCTGGCGGGTTTGAATCCCTACCGGTGGCATAGTTAATGAGTGCGTTATTTTCATAATGCGCAGAAAGCTTCTAAGAGTGTCTGTCCCAGTAGGCATTCATAAACTGGGTTGTTTTGACTCATCGTATAATTCCTTATCGGTTAAATGTTATTCCATTAATAAATGACTCAAGTGCTAACTGCAGTTGCTCAATTTCATCATCAAATAGGTGAAATTGCAGCAATGCCTGAGTGGGGCTTTGTGTAATATTTAAGATTGTGAGCTGATTACGTGTTTCGCCGAGGTTGTTACTTGTCCAAGAAAGTTGTAGTCCATTAAAGCCAGCTATTTGGATGTTTTTTTGTTGGTAGTTTTCTACCTGAGGGCTACTGAGTAGCTTTAGCTGCTTTTCCACATTGGCAGCTAAATCTTCAATCGTTTTTGGGGAGTTTTGATATAAATACAAACTGATTCTCGAGTCCCCTGGGGTTTCAAGGGCGACGGTTCGCTCGGCAAAAATACCCGCTTCGTCGTGAAGCAGCGACCATTCTTTGGGGTGTGTAATGCTGAGGCCGTCTTTTTCATAAGCGGCTTTGTCATCCGCAGCCGTTTGCTCGGTATGTGTTTCATTTTTGCTGCAACCCGCGGCGATGTAGCAGACGAACAGCCAGAGCATTACGATTAGGCGCAGGCGGCAGGGGCGGCGCATCTCAAATTCCTTTTGCGGTGAGTTTATGGGCAAAGAGTAAGTGAGCCGGTATAGCCGGTCAAGCTCATTTAGCGGGACATACTCTAAATTGCTCTAAGCGTGCGCTACAAGGGCAAACACATCGGCGAAGTGCTGGCGATGAATATCGACCAAGCCGCCGCCTTCTTCGAGCCCATCACCAAGCTGCACCACGCCCTGTGTTTATTGCAGGATGTGGGCCTAGGCTATCTAACCCTCGGCCAACAAAGCCCCACCTTAAGTGGCGGCGAAGCCCAGCGCATCAAACTAGTCGCCGAACTGGCCAAAGCTAAGTTGACCCCCGAAGACGCCCAATAATCGGGGCACCCCAAGCACTCGCCAGCACAGTAATTGGCGGGACACACACTCGAAGCTGTAATCTTTGGGCTGCTTAGCAGAACAGTCACTTTAAAATCTGGATTTAGAATGACTGTCCCTGTTAGTTGATTCACTCCATCGAGAGCGTGCTCAATAGGTGTTATGGAGGGAAGCGAAATCGCAGTTTGGCCGAGCACTTGTCGTTAATACAACAATTAAAGTTGTTGTATTATTAAGTCCGTGAGATTTTTTTCGAGCCCTAGCATAGTGATATGAGTGCTATCAGCGGTTTTATGCAGTGACTCTAGTAAAGCGAAATGATCCAGAGTGCCCTCGCGCTGAATATATGTCTTGAACTCATTTGGCCCGAGCCCATGCTTTAGCATCACCGCCGTCGCCTGTACCAAGGATTGATTATCACCCCAATGAATAAAGGCGGCTAATCTGTCTTTGACGACATCGTTTACGGTAAGAATAGGAACAGTTCCCTTACCTGATGGCACTGTAGTCGTTTTGGTAATGATTTCGTCACCCACTGATAACGGGGAGCTAGGGAATTCTATGCTGATGTCTGTCGTCTCATTGATATACACACGCCCCTGCTTGTAAAAGCCAATTTCAGCCATGGCCTGCTGCAGCGCTTTTGCAGGGGTGTAATTGATATTCACCATATCGATATCCTTGGTGAGGTAGAGGTTGTGGCTGTAAATCTCTACGGCTAAACCACCCACCAGCACCACATCGATATTGTGGACGGACAAGTGGTTGGCCACTAAACCCGCGAGATCGACCATAGTTAAGCCGCTAAAATCCATTATTGACCCTCGTTACGCGCGGAAATTAAAGGCTTGCCCGCCTTTCGGGGGCGCGTGCGGGTCACTAGCAAACGGCTTTGTAGTTCCGAGGGGTAAACGGACAAGGCCGCTTTGAGTAGTGCAACCAATTGGTCGGCAAACAGATAGCGAGGGTTCAGCCGGTAATTGCGTACACGCCCAATCAGCTCGCTTACAATAACGCCATCCTCTTCCAGCTTTGCCAGTTGTTTTTGCATCGGGTTTACCGGCATGTCGTAAAAGCTAGCAATGGCGCGAGCATATCCCTCGCCTCTGACCATCAAATAAACCAGCGCATTCTCCTGCGACTCGGCGCGCAGCAGCCCTTTGAGCATAAACACATAACGACCCTCTATACCAACTATTGTTCAATATATACCATATTATGGTATATAAAAACTCTATATTGGTAATGTTATGTAAAAACAGCTATCAGTTCTGGTGATCGAGCATAAGCTGGATGTAGTGGCCGAGGCAGATTGGATTATTGATATGGGGTCAGAAGGAGGTATGCGTTTGTATGAGTGCAAGTCCCGGTAGGCGAACCGCCGCATAAACCGCCGCGAGATAACCATGTTCACCCCTGAAATCGAACCCAGAAATTGGTGCAGAACATGAATTAGCAGGACACACACTCTAAGGGTCGGCATAAGGGTCGGCCAGCAAAGCCCAACCCTTAGCGGGGGCGAGGCCCAGCGTATCAAGTTAGTGGCCGAATTGGCCAAAGCCAACATGACCTTTGAGGCCGCCCGCGGCCGCACCTCGCAACACATATGTACGTACTCGATGAGCCCACCGTGGGCTTGCATATGGCGGATGTCGAAAAACTGCTGCGCGTACTGCACCGTTTAGTGGATGCTGGTAATTCGGTGTTGGTGATTGAACATAATTTGGATGTGGTCGCCGAGGCGGATTGGATTATTGATATGGGGCCAGAAGGGGGCAAAGGGGGCGGTAAGGTGATTGCGCAAGGTGCGCCGAAAACGGTGACTAAACGGAAGAAGTCATTCACGGGGCAGTATTTGGCGGAGGTTTTGGAATAGAGCTTATTAGGGGCTTTGGCTGTCGCCGTCATAGGCCCATATCAAATTGTTTTTTATCGCCTTTATCATTATCATTAATTAAAGCCGACACAACAGCGCCGACTTCAGTTTGCACATACGCCCAATACTCGGGGTTATCAAGGGTGCGCTCTTTGATCTGTTGCGGAATGAAGCGGCTCATTTCCATATTGAAGTCTCTACGCACTTCGTCATTTTGCATGAGTTTATCGCGTTGAATAGTCAGTGCATCGATAAAATCTATCTTTTGCTTATTCCTTGCGGCTAGCTTTTTATCGACCAATTCCGTAGAGAGCTCAATGCCGCGCTGCTTGATCCAGACAATATCCCAAATATCACGGGGCTTGATTCTTCGTGCTCGGTAGGCCAAAGCAATCATCTTGTCAGCCAAGACCTCCCTTAAGGATTGCACGGGAATGATTAACA
>DATBNJ010000286.1:0-6688 GCA_036554385.1 Marinagarivorans sp.
CAATGCATAACAAAACTATGAACCGGATGTTGACAAAAGCCGCCACCACCGGTTATGCAAAGTGTTAAATGCTGATCGGAGCAGCATAGATGACAAAAATAAATCGAAGTGCGGATTGTGGTAACTCACCCAAAAACAAGACGGTGGAAGACATAGGTATCGCGTTGGAAAGTCGCGATACTGAGTTTCTTTCCTCTATCCTCGATTCTGAAGCTGTATGGAGTTATTCGAGCAGCACAACGACTAAGGCTGAGAGAATTCTGGAGACCCTAAGTACCTTGGATAAACCGGCTGCCTTGTTCATAGATCACGTAATGTCCCATGGAAAGGTTGGCGCAGTGAATGGCGGTTCCGAACGCGGCAAAGGTGAGCAGCGCTTTTGCCATGTCATCGAGTTTACGTCGACGAAGTGCAATCGGGTCAAGCGGATTGAATCGTATGGTGGTTGAGGTGGAGTACGCATCTAACAAGCACATTATGTCGCCACTGCGTGGCTCGGACGGCTTACATTTCGCTCGTCCCTCACTACATTCTAGCCGCAGCATATGTGTGCGTTAAACACTATTATGTTCATATTTTTAAAATCTAAGCTGGATGCGTGGACACATACTTTAAGTGAGTTGTTAAAAAGGCGAAAATATTTAGGTATTTACCTATCGATAAAGTGGTTGATCATTATTGCTCTTGCCTGGTTGTGTACTGGTTTTGCCTTGTATGATGATAATCCATACCCTCTAATATTAGTGGCAGTAATTGTGCCAAAAATAGTAAAAGGGGACTATCAGTCGGTTAGCTCCGTTTGGAGATCTCGTGCTTAACAAAGCCAAGCAGCCTCATTCGCTGCACTCATTGGGCAGCCTTGCCGTCGCAAGTTTTGTGCATGGCTGCGCGATTTTTGTAGAGTGACTGTCATCATAGGTGCTCAGCAAAGGCGCAGCGGCAACGGTAGTGCCGATAGCCCGTTGAGCGCATAAATCAACTATAAACTGTTCGTATGATGCCCTGTATAACACCTCGGTAGTATTGTGTAAGTCGATCCCAGTGCCAAACTCTTCATTTTAAATTAACGTAACTGCCTGATTTTTATAGTTTTGTTATTTACATTTTGGTGGTTTTAATGTTTTTTGCCACCAAAATATTGCGCAATCTATTTATGGTGTTATAGTTACATATAACACCGGTTGACGGTAACTCTATGTCTCGGTGATTCGCGCACGTAAACTTTCAAAATGGTAAGGAGAGGGTTATGAAATTTATGCCAGTGGTTATCGGAATGTTGCTAGCTTGGGTGATGGTAATTTGCACACAAACGGCTTTGGCCGAAGCTGTGGTGGAGCGCACCGTGGCAATTAGCGGGGTGAACCAGTTGCACATTGAGGGCGATGGCGCGCTTAGGCTACGAATCGGCGATACGCCGTCTTTAAAAATGACCGCGTTAGCGTCGGAGCTAGAGACTATTAAAGTCGATGCGAGTGGCGAGCTACTGCGAATTCGTCAAAAGGGTCGCTGGGGCTGGTCTTCCAGGCGTGCAAAAATTCAATACGAGTTAACGCTGCAGACTTTTGAAGGCTTGACCCTTAATGGCGGGCTTGATGTTGATGTTTTATCCCCCGTTGTGGCCGACGATTTCTACTTACATATTAATGGCGGTGGCGCTATTCGTATGACCGAGTTGACTTTAAACGATGAGTTTTTCGCCAAACTTAACGGTGGTTGCGAGCTAAACATTGCGGCATTAAATGCCCATGTTATCGATGTAACAGGTAACGGCGCAGCGGATATTACCATTGCCGGGCGCGTACAAAAGCAATTATTAAAGTTTAACGGTGCCGCTGAGTACCACGCCTTTCAACTCGAAAGTGAAACCGTGGAGATTCGTAGCTCGGGTGCAAACGCTGCCCGTTTGTGGGTAACGGGGCAACTGGATTTACACCTTAACGGCGCCGGGGGTATCTACTATTACGGTGATGCACAAGTGCATTCGAATATTTCCGGTGTGGGCAGCGTTGAACGCAAAGGCGATAAGCCCTCCGTGGGTGTTAAAGAATAAAGTCGCCTTGAGTGACAGTCGAACTTTTTGTGAGGTAGGCCTATGCAGGATCAGTGGAATGACGATCAACCCATTTATCGCCAGTTGCGCGATCGCATGGTGGGGTTGATTTTAGACGGCGAATTCTTGGAGGGCGAGGCAATCCCATCGGTGCGCGCGGTCTCGGCAGAATATCAAATAAACCATTTAACCGTGTCCAAAGCTTATCAATCGTTGGTTGACGAGGGTTTGGTGGAAAAACGTAGGGGGTTGGGTATGTTTGTGGTTCCTGGCGCACAAGAAAAAATATTGCATGCCGAAAAACATCAGTTTTTAACGGTGGAGATACCCAAGCTATTGCTGCGTATGGAGCAGCTGGGCATTAAGCAAAGTGATCTGCTGGGCTACCTGTCAGCGGATAAAACCAAAAAAACGGAGGCTTAGAATGGAAGCGAAAATGAACAGCGATTGCATTGTGCGTGCGAGTAACGTGAATAAAAACTACGGCACTCACCAAGCATTAAAAAATGTTAATTTTACGATTGAGCCTGGTCGTATTGTGGGTTTAATCGGCCCCAATGGCGCTGGTAAAACGACCTTGTTAAAAGGCCTTTTAGGCTTGGCGCCCGTCGATGGCGAGCTCGATGTGCTGGGATTTAACCCCGCTAAGCAACGTACTCAGTTAATTGAACACGTCAGTTTTATTGCCGATACGGCGATAATGCCGCGTTGGATTAAAGTGTGCCAAGCCTTGGATTATGTTGCCGGAGTGCATCCGCGTTTTAACCGCGAAAAAGCGCAATACTTTCTTGATAAAACGTCGATCAAAACTAAGAGCCGGATTAGTAGTTTATCGAAAGGCATGATTACCCAGTTACATTTAGCGCTGGTGATGGCGATTGATAGCCGCCTGTTGGTGTTGGACGAGCCCACGCTGGGATTAGATATTGTTTATCGCAAGCAATTTTATAATGCCTTGCTCAGCGATTATTTTGACGAGCAAAAAACCATCGTTATTACTACGCATCAGGTTGAAGAAATTGAAAATATTTTGACCGATTTAATGTTTATTAATAAAGGGGAGCTGGTATTGGATTTACCTATGGATGCTATAGGTGAGCGCTTTACAGAGTTGAGCGTTAACAATACTCAAAAGCAGGCTGTACAACAGGCGGGTCTTGTGCCAATTAACCTGCAACAGCGATTAGGCGGCGTTAACATGCTTTTTGAAAATGTACCGCGCGAAGCATTGGCGCCATTCGGGCAGGTGCGAACGCCTACGGTGGCTGACTTGTTTGTCGCCAAAGTAAGCCCTGCAGGGCATAATGTTAATGGAATGGAGGTATAGCGGGATGAATCGATATTTAATGCCGATTAAGCGCGAGATATGGGAGCATAATGGGTCTTTTATTAAAGCACCGATAGTAATATTTGCTTTGTTGTGCATCTCGTTATTTGCGGCCATCGCTCTGGGACGGGCGGCGGATTTTAACCATGGTTTTCACTATGAAGTGAATGCCCAAGCACAGTCCGATTCTGGTAATGTTAGGCAGTTCGAATATAACGATGTAGTGATTGGCGAGCAAGCGAGCGATGCTGAGCACACGGGCGTTGCTGGCTTGCCAATCTCTGAAAAAGATATTGACGAAGGTGTTGGTGTTGCCAATATCATTTCGTATATTGTTTTCGGCAGCATTTTGTTGTTGATTGCAGCGTCTTATTTACTCGGCAGTTTATACAGTGACCGAAAAGACGGCAGTATTTTGTTTTGGAAGTCGATGCCCGTTAGCGAAACCCAAAATGTTTTAACCAAAGTGGTGGTGGCGACTTGTGTATTACCGATCATTGCATGGGGCTGTGCGCTGGTGTTTAGCGTTGTGCTATGGATTGCTGCAGCAATCGTTGCGCTGATGATTGGCCAAGAGGGTGCACTTGCGCTCGTGTTTCGGGAACAGGCCATCTTGTCTGCCGCGTGGCAATACTTGGGCACGTTTATCGCAGTATCTTTGTTGTTGCTGCCGGTGATTGCCTTCTTGTTATTGGCATCGGCCATTGCGAAGAAAACGCCTTTTTTATTCGCAGTTGTGCCCATTATCGCTGCTTTGATTATCGAGAGAATTGTATTTGGCACGCGTATTGTCCCGTCAATTATTAAAGATTACCTCGGTCTCGAACTGCCTGGCACAGCATCGTCAATGGTATTTTCGCCCAGCTGGTGGAATATTTGGCACGTATTGAGCTCTGCGCAGTTTTGGTTAGGTGCTGCGGTTGCCGCGGTAATGTTATGTGCTGCCGTTTGGCTAAGGGAAAACCGCTACGAGCAGTAGCGGCTGTAACTTGATTAAAAACCTATCGAGCCGTTCTCGCTCGGTAGGTTTTTGTGTTTCTGCTAGGAAATGTCGGTAGCGACCGAGGCTAAATTAAAAGGCACGGCGGTGTCGATTACCACCGGCTGGCCGCTAAAGGGATGGCTAAACTGCAGTGTTTTGGCGTGCAGACATAACCGGCTTTGCATCGCTTGGGCTTGAGCATGGCCGTAAAACGTATCGCCCAATATGGGGTGGCCAATACCCTCAAGGTGTACGCGCAATTGGTGAGTTCGACCGGTTTCGGGCTTTAATTCCAGTAATGCAGTGTCGGAATCGGTATTGGCTTCAAGCAGGTGATAGCGAGTAGTGGCGGCTTTACCTTTGGGCTCGATTTTTTGCAATGGCCGGTCATCGGGATTGGGGCCTAGGGGAAATTGAATAACGCCCTTGGCAAGCTTAGGCACACCCCACACAAGCGCATGGTACGTCTTTTCAATCTCGCGCTCCTGCAATTGTTTTTTGAGTGCGCCTTCGGCTTTTTTATGTTTGGCAAATACCATGACCCCGGAGGTGTCGCAGTCCAGTCGATGCACGAGGTGTATTTCACCGAAGGCGGTTTGTAGTCGTGTCAGTGCGCAATCGTAGGTGTTTTCTGCACGACCGGGGTTACTCAACAAACCGCTGGGTTTGTTAATGGCGAGATAATCATCGTCCTGGTAAATAACTGGCGGTAAGCCCGCTGGCGGTGTGTAGGTAAATATGCGCATTAATCACTAAGCCTTGGCGGTTATTCAGCAGCTTTTTTCGGTAGTGCATCGCTTGCGGTATGAAGCAAACCTTGCTGGAATAACGCGTTGCTGCGTTGATGGTCTCCGAGGTTGCCGAGCAATCGTGCGAGTTCGGCATAGGCTTCGGTCGAGGGTTTGAGTTTTAAGCTTTTTTCAAAATATTTGCGCGCCTTGTCCCATTGCTCAGCGCGCAGTGCGATGCGCCCTAGCGCTAACATCAGCGCGGGGTTGTTGGGTTTTTGGTCTAGCCAGCGCTCGGCGTATTGTAATTGGACTTCGGCATCGCCCGTATTGGTGTGCGCAAATAGGTTAATAAGCTCGTCATCGTAATGCTTTTTTAGTCGTTTGCGTAAAATAGGCTCGGCGGTTGTGTCACAACCTAAATTGAGCAGCTGCTGAAGGTAGCGATATTCGACGTTGGGTTCTTTTTTATTGGCCGTTGGAATACTTCCCCAAACATTGTCTAACGCTTCTGGCGTGGTTGCCGCACTGATTAAACCACGGTATACATCACATTCTAGCTGTTGTTGCTCGAGGTCCGATAAAATGCTGGCCTTTTTAAAGCGCGGCAATAATGCGTGCAAGGCAGACCAGTCGTATTGGTCGCGGTGCAGGTTGAGTAAAAGTGTTAGTAGCCCGTGGTGCAAGGGGTGCTGGCTAAGGCTTGTATTGATGAGACGCATGGCGGCATCGTTCTGCCCCTGACGTTGGTGATAACGGGCGCGACTCATAATGAGCGTGATGGCATGCTGCTTGTCACTTAGGCGCTCTGCCTGCGATAAAAAGTGATCGGCCTCTTTAAAGTGGCTTAAGTCGGCGGCGGTATTGGCGGCATTAATTAAACTTAAGGTGTCCTTTTCTTGGCCGCGGGTTTTGGCAATTTTCACAAAGTTGCGGTGAGCGTCGTGGATATTGCCTTCCCACAGTGCCGCCATCGCACGCTCTTGTCGCTTCCACAGTAGCGCTTGCGACTTAGATGGCCACCACGTAAAGGTTTTAATCGTTGCTCGCCAGGTGCCTTTTAATAGGGCTATGGTCCACCAAATGGCAACAACGAATAACACCAGCAAGAGCGCAGCCATCCAAAACCGCATTTCGATAATCTTTCCGCCCACCGCAATTAATACGTAGCCGGGGTCGCTTTGCATTAGCGGTATAAGATACATGGCCGCCGTGCCAATAAAAACAAACGGCAAAAATACCCAGAGTAAAAATTTACGCATTACTGAGCTCCTTCACCGTTGATCTGCCCTGCGCTGGGAGCATTTAGCCGGTGCTGGTCGGCAATGTAACTGTGTAAGAGCTTCAATGATTTTGAAATATCGGGCAGTGTGGGTGCAATATCCTTTTGTGCCAAGGCGATTATGTCTTCGGAAAAAGCGGCGCGCTTAGGCGATTCGAAATAATACTGGTTAACCAGTGAGCTGGCGGCTTTAAGGCTTTCTTTATAACTGACGGATTCTTCTTTAAGTAAAGAAATTTGCGCTTGCTCCAATAAAAGCCGAGTATTCAATTGCATCAGCTGTAAATGTTGCTGGGAAATAATCGGGTTGACTAGCTCA
>DATBNJ010000297.1:0-18323 GCA_036554385.1 Marinagarivorans sp.
TGCACAAAATAGTCTTCTTCAGGCAAGTCTTCAGCATCCATATTCGCCAACCGAGATATCGCTGAACGATCGAGCGGATTATGAATAACCCGCAACGAACGGGGCGTTATTAACGCAGATGACCGAATGCCATCTGCAACACCGTTAGATACCGCAATCAAATCTTTCCCGGACAAGGCCTTTAAAGAGCGGCGAATTAACCACCACTTTACAGGCTGCTTCCAACGAATATTCAGCGTGTGCTTAACCGAGTTATGCACAACATAGAGGGTTCTGGGCAAGCCGATGCTCGCGAATGCTAAATTGGTTTTTTCTAGATTAGAAATATGCAGGTCAAAAGTACCGTACTCGGATACCATTGCATTTAGGTAGTTTTTTAAAAGCGATGCGGGAAACGTTTGTTGATAACTCCCCTTCGACTGCAGGAAATGCACGTTAACGCTTGGCGGCAATTCATGGTCGCTAGAGGTACCGCCGAGCGCAAGAACATGACACTGATGGCCGAGCTGAACAAACTCGGAGGCCAGTGTCAGCATCACCTTTTCAGCACCACCACCCGATAAACTATCAATTGCGATCAAAATATTCATGACCAAAACCATCGGCACCGACGCTGATAACGAATTTTCACACTGCTGATTAAATACGGCACTAATTATTGACCAAACACAGCACCAATTAAAGCACTACCTTGGTCGACAGGGTTTGCGCGAATTTTCTTTTCTTCGTCGGCAATTTGAGAGTACAGAGCATCTAAGCCCAAATCGATTGCTCGGCTTTCGAGATCGAGGTTGGGTTTATTGGCAATGGGGACAAGTTTGTAAGCGTTTAACAGTTGCTTGTAATCACCGTAAAAACCTAGCTGTGTCAATTGATCTTCGAGCAAGCCTTGATACCGCGTGCGAACGCCCTGCTCGGTTTGCGCCTTAAAAAATGCCGTCGCCGCGCTATCTCCACCGCGAATAATCCCTACGGCATCGTTCACATCCATGTTTTTTATCGCATCAATAAGAAACGGCTTTGCCTCTGCAGCGGCCTTTTCGGCACCGCGATTAAGCAGCTGCTCAACGTTGTCGATATAACCGCCCAGACCAAAGCTGCGCAGCGAATTAGCGATCGCCTGAACGTCCTCGGGCATGGCAATCTTAAATTTCGGATTGTTGCTATAGCCACCGTTCTGGCTTAAAGCATCCGTCGCGCGCACGGCACTGAGTTCTAGCGCTTGCTTCACAGCCGACGATAGCTGCGACGGGTTATAACCCATCGCCTGTGATAGTTGCGCACCGGAGTCAGCAACCTGGCCCAGGTTCGCGCAGCCGCTCATGACACCAGTTATGGCAATAAGTACAGTTTTCGCAATCTTGTTTTGAATCATAGACATCCAAGGACTCTCTCTATTCTCAAATGAAAACGCTCGCGTTTAGTGCGCCGACTCAATGGGTAAGGCTTTTTCACGGGCCTCTAAATAGGCTTGTTCACTCAGCATATGGTAACCGCGGACTTTATACAGATATTCGTTATAGTGGTTAAACACTTTTTTAAAGACTGGGTCAGTGTCGGCATACTCTTGATAAAGCTGCTGACTGATATCGGCAAAGTGCTTTAGCACGTCATCAGGAAACGGCCGAACATCGACATTGTGACGCTCGATTAGCTCTACTAACGCATCATTATTGCGTGCCGTATATTCATCGAGCATATCCTGATTCACCGCCCGCGCAGCGGTGGCCACCATAACCTGAAGATCGTTGGGTAAGCTTTGATAGGCATCTTTATTGACAATAATTTCGAGTGCCGGGCCAGGTTCTTGCCAGCCGGGGTAATAGTAGTATTTTGCAATTCGATGAAAACCAAAAGCGAGGTCGTTATAGGGCCCGACCCATTCAGTAGCATCAATGACACCGGATTGCATAGCCGTGTAAAGCTCACCGCCGGGAATATTGACAGCAGCGCCGCCAGCGCGGGAAAAAACGTCGCCACCAATGCCAGGAATGCGCATTTTTAAGCCCTGAATATCGTCGACGCTGTTGATTTCTTTATTAAACCATCCCCCCATTTGAACACCGGTATTACCCGCTGCAAAGGGTACCAAATTGTGCTCGGCATAAATTTCCCGCCAAAGGGCTAAACCACCGCCATAATGCAGCCAGCCATTTAATTCCTGAGCCGTCATGCCAAAGGGTACGGAAGCAAAAAATACCGCCGCGGGGATTTTGCCACGCCAATAATAGGCCGCGCCGTGGCCCATTTGAGCGCTGCCATTCGATACCGCGCCGAAAACGCCCATTGCCGGCACCAACTGATTAGCGCCATAAACCTTAACCTTCAGCCGGCCATTGCTCATTTCATCTAGCAGCCTGGCGAAATTCTCCGGCGCCATTCCAATACCGGGAAAATTTTTCGGCCAGGTCGTCACCAAAGACCACTCGTAGACTTTATCACTCGTATAATCGGCCCCAAGAGACTGATTAGCGCCACCCCCCTGCCCCGTTTTTGCGCTTTTTACGACGAGAACACCCATCAATACAACAACAAGCAATAGTAAAAAAGCAATAATCGACGGATACAACACGGTTTTTTTATGATTCGCAGACATTGGTACAATAGTCTCTGTGTTCACTGAGTGCCGTCTAAACGGCTTGCAACTTTGCGTATTGCATCATTAACCACTTGCTGCCAGCATCGGCAAAGGCGACGTTTACTCGCGCTCCGGGCCCTCGCCCTTCAAACTGAAGAATGACCCCTTCGCCAAACTTACTGTGCATTACCCGTTGACCCAGTTTAAATTCACCATCACCCGCATCGCTATAAGCCGCCTTTAAAGCGTTATCTTTACGCTGCATGGCCGCGCTTACCGGGCGCGTTACCGCCGCCTTGAGACGAACTTCTTGGATGTATTTTTCTGGAACTTCGCGAATAAATCGCGACAGTGGATTGTAGTTTTCCGTGCCGTACAAGCGGCGACTTTCCGCATGGGTCAAAACCAGCTTTTTCATCGCCCGGGTGATGCCGACGTAACAGAGCCGTCGCTCTTCTTCTAAGCCCTCAATGCTATCGGCAGACATTCTGTGTGGAAACAAATTTTCTTCTACGCCGGCAATAAAAACCAGCGGAAATTCTAAGCCTTTAGCGCTGTGCAGCGTCATCATTTGCACGGCATCTTGGTATTCTTCGGCTTGTTGTTCACCTGCATCCAAGGCAGCAGAATCGACAAATTCCGCAATCGGCGCGCGCTCGCTATCTTCGGCGTTAAATGCTCGGCACGCGTTAACCAGCTCTTGCAAGTTTTCTATACGGGCCTGACCCCGCTCGCCTTTTTCTTTTTGGTGAAAGTCGTACAAGCCACTGGCTTGAATAACATATTCGACTTGCTCAGCCATGCCCAAGCTGTCGATACCGCCTTGCAGCTCATCCAACAAGGCCAAAAACCCTTTAATACAATTGGCTGCTCGCGCGGGCAGCGCGCCGTTTGCCAATAGCGTTCCAGCGGCTTCAAACAAACTGCAGCCTTGCTCGCGTGCGGTAAAACGCAAAGCATCGAGTGACTTTTCTCCGATGCCTCGCGTGGGTGTATTAATAACGCGCTCGAAGGCGGGGTCGTCATTGCGGTTTAAAATCAAACGCACATAAGCTAGGGCGTTTTTAATTTCCATGCGCTCATAGAAACGCTGGCCACCGTATATGCGATAAGCCATGCCTTCGCGCAGGAACGTTTCTTCAAGCACACGCGACTGAGCATTGGAGCGATACAAAACGGCGGTGGATGACAAGGGGTTGCCCGCCTTTTGCCACTGGCTAATACACTCGGCAATATAGCGGGCTTCATCTTGCTCGTTAAATGCGCTGTATAAGTCGATGGGTTCGCCGTCGCCATCTTGGGTCCAAAGCTCTTTGCCAAGCCGGCTATTATTATTTTGAATTACCGCATTAGCAGCGCTCAAAATAGTATTGGTGGAGCGGTAGTTTTGTTCTAAGCGGGTAACGTCTGTACCGATAAAGTCTTTTTCAAACTGCTGGATATTTTCGATTTTAGCACCGCGCCAGCCATAGATGGACTGGTCATCGTCGCCCACCCCCGTGACCCAGCACGCATCGCCCGCCAATACCCGCAGCCAGGCGTATTGCACGCTGTTAGTATCCTGAAACTCGTCAACCAAAAGGTGCGCAAAGCGCGCTTGGTAGTGTTTTAACAACTCGGGGCTAGACAACCAAAGCTCGTGCGAGCGCAATAACAATTCGGCAAAATCCACCAAGCCGCTGTTCTGACACGCCTCTTCATAGGCGCTGTAAATCATTTTCATGGTTGAGATATAAGGGTCGTGGCTGTCTTGGATATGGCGCGCTCTTAAACCTTCGTCTTTACTGCCGTTGATAAAGTATTGTGCTTGGCGATGGGGCCATCGTTTCTCATCGATTTGCAGCGCTTGATAAACCCGTTTGACAACGCGTAACTGATCGTCGCTATCGAGAATTTGAAAGTTCTCGGGCAGCTTCGCCTCGCGCCAATGAAGCTTGAGCAAACGATGCGCAATACCGTGAAAGGTGCCAACCCACAGGCCGCCGAAGCGGTTGGGGCCACCGCTACCGCCCAATAACTGCTGCAAACGCTCACGCATTTCGCGAGCGGCCTTATTGGTAAAGGTGACCGCCATAATCTGGTGCGGAGGCACTCCGAGCGCCTGAATCAGGTAAGCGATGCGATGCACAAGCACGCGCGTTTTACCGCTGCCCGCCCCCGCTAAAATCAACTGATGGCTAGGGTCGGCACATACGGCGTCGCGTTGTGGCGTGTTTAATGAGTCTGTAAGGTGTGTAATATCCATGGCGGCATTCTATAGCCTTTTTGGCGCCGCTACCAAAGCATCCTCGTAATTTCGGCTTTTTATGGCTAACTCGCCTCTTTCCTGATGCACCATCCGCGGCGTATTGCGCGGGCGTAATCAAACATGCGCTTTTTATTGCCCATAAAACAACGATCAAGCACGGCGTAGGTGCACGACCATTCGCCGCTAGGCGAGGCACATCGCTAGCGAATAACCTCGGTCGCCTGCATTTCTACATAGGGTTTAGGCGCTGCAGCTTTGCGCAGTAACGGTAATGCTTTCGAACGGCTATCCATAGCAACGGCAAGTGCGCGCGCTGTTATTTGGCCGGTAACGGAGCGATGTTCTATATGAATATGAATATAACCTAGCTCGGCGAAATCAGCCGTTACCTCTAAAGGCATGACAACCTGCTGTTGACCCTCCAACTGATACAGCTGCTGACCCGTTAGACTTAGCCCGCTATCGGTACTCAGCGAAACCGTGGTTAAACCCGCGGGGTGAATGCCTAGCTCTAACTCTAGCGACAACCTATCACCTACTGACAACTCGTAAGCCGGAGGGCTCAATAATCGCGCGGGCGCGCCGGGCTTTGCATACGGCGATTTAGCTTGCTCTTTACTGGCAATGGCGTGGATGTCAGGTAAGTTCGCGCGAACGGCGTCACCGGCCAAAGCTTCGGGCATCCAGGCCGCACATATCGCTGCAGCCAGCGCGAATACCACGGCAGCACCTGCGCGAGGCTCAGTTTCAGGCGCGTATAGGTGTGTAGTCGTTTTCATAGTTGGCACCTAATTAAATGTCACATCGAAGCAGACGTTTCCGCCAGTGGAATCGAGTTGGTCGGTATTAAACGCATCGTAAACACTTAAGGCGTAAACGCCTTGGTTAAAATTGCGCGCCCAAGTCTCTCGGTCGGGATCTGGCCCCTCACTAGAGCCCACCCACCTACCTTGGCGGTACATTTGAAAGTCGGGGTCACTCGGCTGAATACCACTGACGCGCACCGCTTCTAGCGTATACCGGCCGCTCGAGGGGACTTCCAGCAATACAAAGCGCCTTACACCTAGCCCGTTATATTCCTGAATGACGTTGTCGCTGCAGGCTCGAACGGAGCCGCCCAGCGTCAAGCGCTGATAAATCGGCAAACTAAACGGAATACTACCGGTTGCCGTTTCACCTTCGCCATAGGGCCCTGTACCCACTATTCGCTCGGCCAGCAGTAGCTCGTCTATTTGCGCCGCGCTTTCGGGCACCACGCTCTTTAAACTGCTTACAAAAGGGAAAATCGACGTAAAGCCATCGAAACTAACGTAATCTTCGTGTCGCAAGGCTGCCAAAATAGGGCCAAAACCTAGGCTAATGTTGTCGGCGTTTTCATTGTTCGCGTCAAATAAGTTATAAAGAATGCTCTGTATTGCGCCCTCACTATAATAACCGCCACCAAAGCGGTTGGTCTCAATATCAAAACCAAAACCGCTTTGCTGAGCAACACCGGAGGTATCGAGGTACAAGCGCCCGCCGCTACTCATCAGAGCAAAGGCATTGCCGAAGCCCTCACCAAAGGCAACGCGCATATCAATGGGCGCACCGAGAAAGTGGGCGCCACCGATACTTTCACTGCGCGAGAGTTTGTCCTCTATGAAGTGGCCAAACTCGTGTTGAACCACCGTGTTATCAAATTCATCCGTGTCGTTATTAGCGTGCCCCAAAATATAAATGGCGGAGGCGCCGGTGCTGTAGAGCGAACTTCCGATATTGCCCAAACTGAAGTCACCTCGACTTGCCACATTGCGAGTGCTCCAAAATACATCTAATGGCGGCAAGCTCACCGAACGGTCAGCTTCAACTACCATCTGTAAGCTATCGTATAACGCATCCGCAATCGCAAAAGGCGCCGATTGGCGCTCTGAGGTGTAGCTTAGGTTTATCATGTTCCAACCTAAATCGGCGTGGAGATCGCGCGTCTGAACGGCCGAGGAGCCGGAGCCTGCCAAGCTACCGTCTAATACATATTGCGCATTACTTTGCGTATTATCACGCACAAATACCGAGTAGTTCGAGCTGACGAGCTCGGCTTTAACACGTACCTTCACTGATCGGTCGGGGCTTACGGTAAAAGCATACCGCCCTTGCTCATCCGCCGTGGTTTCAGCGATCGGGGTATTCAAGCTATCCAGCAACTGCACGGTAACGCCACGAGCGGGTCTTGCTAGAACATTGGCGTAATCTAAAAAGACTTGATTGCCATTAACTTGAGGCCTGACAGAATCATAGGTAACCGTGCCCCGCAAAGACACATCTGTAACCATCGCCGGTACAGAGCTGCTGCTACTCGCGTCACTACTACTAGTAGTAGTCGCTTCACTATTAGCCTTGGCGCTAGATGACGACTGCAGCGTTGCGGGCTGTTCGGGCAGGCCACCTCCGCCACCGCAGGCCGACATGCCCAAGACGACGATTGGCACAAGTAGCACTTTTGCCCCTTGTTGGCGTTGCAGGCCCAACCATCGCATCCCTAACCCTAAATTAAATATTGACATAAGCCGTCACTTTTCAGATCGTTTTTCGTATTGATACTTGAAATACCGCCGTTTCTCGAATGAGTTGCTTCCTGAATCAAAAGCATCCTATCTACTCTTGTACTCTGCAGGTTGCCATTACAACGTCATTCAGCGAGGTTAGTTAATGCTTATGTGCCGCTTTTGGAGACATCGCTTTTGGCGGAATGGTTTTGGTAACCCTCGAGAATAACTACGTACCTTCTCCGCTTTCGTCTCTTTTGCTTTTAAGCCATCTGCTTTTGAGCCATCGCTCTGAATTGGGTTTCGATGAACCTTATCTACCACTTTGCGTTTTTGCATCGAATACCTTTCATCGAGAGACTTGGGTATTCCATCGCACACTTTTAGTGTCCGTGCTGAGTTTTGGCGTCCGTACTTAATTTGCGGCGACACAGGTAATCAAAGACGATGAGCCCGTTATGCCAGAGTTCATCCCCGCAAACAACGCACCGACAAGATAAATCGTCGCCACTGCCAAACACCACACACTCTTGAGCCGAGAATTACAGCCTCCTGTAATAATAGCTTAAATTTTAACCAATACGGTGCCCGTTTAAGGGCCACAATTGACGCCTGCACAGCATCAATGCATACACTACCAAATACTTGAGTATGGAATTTCTGTGACATTACTAGCGCGGCGCGCCAAGCGCCGCCACCACTAGCGCTCACGCTCACTGTGTAATTTGTAACGCTATCGCTTGCGATCGAAAAAAATAACCAAAGATCAAAAAGGTATAACTTACTATTTTTATTAATAATTTAATCTATAGCCGATGAGCGTATTTACCCACACACAGAGCTGATGTCACCAAGGTTTCGACAAAAAGCATGTACATGTAAAACTTAACCAGCACATCAGCGTAACTGCTCACCCCTTGTATGCGATTACTGACCTGCTTAGTGGGTAACCTGAGGTTTTGATTACAAAAAGACACATTCCAATCGACTCCCAGGTGGTCCAGACAAGGCAGCACTTATAACCTTCTCGGGTGCGCACGAGCACCTCCTTATATGCTCTGCGTCCTTTCGAGCATAGTTCCTGCATTCTTCTAATAAGCGGCATCCATGCCTCGAAGTAGCTGGAAAATGTGGCTTTGATAGGGTGAGCAGTTACTATTCAGCTAATAAAGCTTTATCGCCTCCCCCCACTTGGGTACTAACTTCTGATCCAACCCCAACTGATCCAAAATTCTGGCCACAACAAAATCAATCAAATCTTCAATAGTTTTAGGTTTTTGATAAAAACCCGGGCTCGCGGGAATAATGGTGGCTCCCATTTGGGTAAGCTTGAGCATATTTTCTAGATGCACTTGCGAGTAAGGCGCTTCGCGGGGCACTAAAATCAATTGCCGGCGCTCCTTTAACGCCACGTCACCGGCGCGTTCGATCAGGTTGTTGCTGGCGCCGTTGGCAATGGCCGATAAAGTGCCGCCGCTGGCGGGGCAGACGACCATTTTGCGAGCGGAGCTGGAGCCGCTGGCGGCGGGGCAAAACCAGTCTTCGCGACTAAACAGGCGCACAACGCCACTGGAAAAACCAAACCGCCGCTTTACCCACGCCTCTTGCTGGCTAAAATCTGCGGGGATGTGATGTTCCGTTTCCGTGTTAATAACCACTTCGGCCGCTTTAGAAATTAATAAATCAACATCGCAGCCCTGGGCTAAAATGCACTCCAATAATCGCAGACCATATTGAGCGCCAGAAGCGCCGGTAATCGCTAGGGTAATTTTGTCCGTCATAGTTTTCTCCGTGTCCTTTTGGTTTTATGGCTGATTTAATTGCTGAATCAAGCGTTGGTGTATACCGCCGAAGCCGCCATTGCTCATGATCACAATATGCTCGTTGGGCTGAGCGCGGTTAACAAGGTCTTCAAGCAACCGCTCTATAGCACCAAAACACTGATGCTGGGGATGATTTTGGTCGATCAGGTCCGCTAGGGACCACCCCTGCTCCGCGGGTTGATACCAGCACACCCGCGTTGCGTCATCGCAGGCGTTAATTAAGGTTTGCTGATGCACACCCTGCTTCATGGTGTTGGAGCGCGGCTCGATAACGGCGGTAATGGGCGCGTCGCCAACCTGCGCCCGCAGACCGGCCAAGGTCGTTTTAATGGCCGTGGGGTGGTGCGCGAAGTCATCATAAATTGTTACGCCTTTAATGGTGGCAAGTTTTTCCATTCGGCGTTTTACGTTTTCAAAACCGCACAAAGCTTCACAGGCAATGTTCGGCTCAACGCCAACGTGGCGTGCCGCCGCCATCGCAGCTAAGGCATTGTCGACATTGTGTTGGCCCGTAAGCGGCCATTGCACATGTCCGACCACCGCGCCGTCAAACTCGACATCAAACTCACTACCGTCAGGCGCCACATTGCGCGCCTGCCATTGACCGGCCTTACCAACCGTGTGCTCCGGCGTCCACTGCCCCAGCGCTAATACACGCTTTAGCGCCTCATCTTGCGCGGGGTACACCAACAAACCGTGCTGCGGCACGGTGCGAACTAAGTGGTGAAATTGGCGCTCAATTGCGGCCAAATCGGGAAATATATCGGCGTGGTCGTACTCTAGGTTATTCATCACCAAAGTGTGCGGTCGGTAGTGAATAAACTTGGAGCGCTTATCAAAAAATGCGCTGTCGTATTCGTCAGCCTCTATTACAAAAAAGTCCGAGTTGCCCAAGCGGGCAGACACCTCAAAATTGCGTGGCACGCCGCCAATCAGAAAACCCGGTGCCATATCTGCACTATCGAGCATGCACGCTAACATGCTGGCAGTGGTCGTCTTGCCGTGGGTACCGGCGACCGCAAGCACCCAACGGCCTTGCAATACGTGCTCAGCCAACCACTGAGGACCTGAGGTATAGGGCAGCATTGTGTTCAAAATGGCTTCCATCACGGGGTTGCCACGACTGATAACGTTACCAACCACGATCATATCGGGCGCAGGCTCCAGTTGCTCCAAACCCCAGCCTTCAAATATTTCAATCCCCGCTGAACGCAACTGCGTACTCATTGGTGGATAGACGTTGAGGTCAGCGCCGGTCACTCGATAACCTAACGCCTTAGCTAATTGCGCCAAACTTCCCATAAAGGTGCCGCAAATGCCTAAAATGTGTATATGTTTCATCGCGATTGGAGCCTAAAAAAGTAGCTCGCGAGCTTATCACAAACCCGCAACCGAACGAAAAGCCCGCACAAGACTACAGCCCCCTCTCACGCGAAGCATCGCTACGAGCCTTTCACAGCGGCGAAGGATGCGATAAGGCGCGACATCGTTTAAAATGCAGGCCATTTGCTTCAAACCAAGGTTTCTCATGACTGTCACCATCAAAACCCCTGAAGAGATTCAAAAAATGCGTGTTGCTGGCCGCTTGGCCGCTGAAGTACTGGAAATGATTGGCGATTATGTCAAACCCGGTATCACAACGGCCGAGCTCGATCGCATCTGTCACGACTATATTACCCAAGAGCAACAGGCCATTCCCGCGCCGCTTAACTACAAAGGTTTTCCGAAATCCATCTGCACTTCGGTCAATCAAGTCGTATGTCACGGCATTCCATCCGAGAAAAAAACCTTAAAAGAAGGCGACATCATCAATATTGATATCACTGTAATCTTTGATGGTTACCACGGTGATACCAGCAAAATGTTTTACGTCGGCAAAGTCCCGGCACACGCTGACCGCCTGTGCAAAATCACCCAGGAATGCCTGTATAAGGGCATCGAGTTGGTCAAACCTGGCACTCGTTTAGGCGATATTGGCCATGTTATTCAGCAGCACGCCGAGAAAAATTACTACTCGGTAGTGCGCGAATATTGTGGCCATGGCATCGGCAAGGTTTTTCATGAGGAGCCTCAAGTGGTGCATTACGGCAAACCCAATACCGGCTTTACCGTAAAAGAAGGCATGACCTTCACCATCGAGCCTATGATCAACGCCGGTAAAGCCGCGACCAAACTTAAAAAAGATGGCTGGACCGTCGAAACCAAAGATGGCCGCTTATCCGCGCAGTGGGAGCACACACTCGCCGTTACCGCAACGGGTGTTGAAGTGCTCACCGCGCGCAAGGAAGAGTCGTTTTAATGACAGCTCATGTGCCCGTTTACGCCTGCCAACCGTTGTGTTTTAACCAACGCCGTTTTCGCAAAGACCTCGAAGACAAACCCTTAATTAAAGTTTTTAAAGACGCCATTGCCGGCGTCAACGAGCACTTCCAAAATCGTTTTTTAGAAAGCGAAGACATTCGCTACCTGATCGCCGAACGCGCCACCTTTATCGACGTGATTTTACATTACGCTTGGTATCAAAATAATTTTGGCGATGATATTGCCCTAATTGCCGTGGGCGGTTACGGGCGCGGCGAATTGCACCCAAAATCCGATGTCGACATCCTGATACTACTCGAGGATTCCGCCGATGGAAAATACGGCGAAGAACTACAAAATTTTATTACCCTGTGCTGGGATATTGGCCTCGATATTGGCAGTAGTGTACGCACCATTGGCCAATGTATAGAACTAGCACGCAACGACATTACCGTTGCCACAAACCTGCAAGACTCGCGGCGCATTTGCGGCAGCGACTACTTGCGCGACCAGCTGCAAACGCTCACCTCCAGCACCCACATGTGGTCGGCCAGCGAGTTTTACAACGCTAAGCTTGCCGAGCAGCAAGAGCGCCACGCCAAACATAACGACAGCGAATACAACCTCGAACCCAATATTAAAAATTCGCCCGGTGGCTTGCGCGACATTCAAACCATTCACTGGGTGGCCAAGCGTTATTACGGTGTACAAACCTTAGAGCAACTACAAGACAAGGGCTTTTTTACCGAATACGAATTTGGCGTATTGCACAGTTGTGAAGCCACCCTTTGGCGCATTCGCTACGGTTTGCACTGTGTCGCCGGTCGCGCAGATGAACGCCTGTTATTCGAATACCAACGCGAACTCGCGCAAATGTTTGGCTATCGCGACGACGATAAAGGCCTCGCGGTCGAACAGTTTATGCGCACCTATTACCGCGCCGTATTGGCACTGCGCGAACTCAACGATGTGCTATTGCAAAGCCTTAACGAAAAAATTCACCAGCGTGGTCACGAACCCAAAATTCAAGTCATCAACAAACATTTCCAGCTATATGACGATTACATAGAGGTTACTCACAACCGCGTATTCAAAAACAACCCATCGGCTCTGCTAGAAATTTTTGTTATTTTGGGCACCAACCCCAAAATTAAGGGTGTGCGTACCAACACTATTCGGCTTATTAACGAACACCGCTTTTTGATTGATGAGCGCTTTCGCAATGATCCAGTCAATAAAAATCTTTTTCTTCAGCTGTTTCGAAGCGGTCAGGGCCTAGTCACTCAACTTAAGCGCATGAAACGCTACAACATATTGGGGCGCTACTTGCCGGCATTTGGCAAAATTATTGGGCAAATGCAACACGACTTATTTCACCGCTACACGGTGGACGACCACACGCTGCTCGTGATTCAGAAAATGTGCGCCTTTAATCACCCCGATGCGGACCAAGACTTCCCCATCGCAGCACATATTATGAAACGCCTCGACAAACCTGAAATTCTTTACCTAGCTGGCTTATTTCACGATATAGGCAAAGGGCGCGGTGGTGACCACTCGACACTGGGTGCACAGGATGCCATCGAGTTTGGCCGCTCGCACGGTTTGCCAAACGGCGATACCAAACTGCTAGCGTGGCTGGTTCGCAGCCATCTGCTTATGTCTTATGTATCGCAAAAGCAAGATATCAGCGACCCCGATGTTATTTACGAATTTGCACTTAAAGTCGGCAACCGTCGCTACTTGGATTACCTGTACGCACTGACCGTAGCCGACATGAACGGTACCAATCCCGATATCTGGAACAGCTGGCGCGCGAGTTTAATGCACCAACTGTATACCGAGACCAAGCGCGCAATGCGTCGCGGTTTGGAAAATACCATTGACCTCACCGAGCAAATTGAAGACACCAAACAACAAGCTCTCAATAAATTAGCGGACAAAAACATTCCCGCCGACCAAGCCGATGCTTTATGGCAGGAAATGAGCGACGAGTACTTTATTCGCGAAGGTCATATCGATATCGCTTGGCAAACCGAAGCCATTATCGCGCACAATAGCGATAAGCCTTTAATCTTAGTCAAAGACGACACTAGCCAACAATGGGGCGGCGCGACGCAGGTGTTTATTCGCGTACCCGATAAAGGTAATATCTTTTTGGCCGCGGCCACGGTCTTTGCGCAACTGGGTTTAAATATTCACGATGCGCGGATTTACAATACCAATAGCGGTTACACCATAGATACATTTTATGTGCTGGACGAAAACGACCAACCCGTTGAAGACGGCAGCTCTAAACAGCAAAAAATTATCGATGCCTTAATCGAGGAACTCGAGTTTGTCACGCGCGGCGAATACTCCGATGTCATCAAAAAGCGAACACCGCGCATACTCAAACAGTTTCCAATACCCACTCGAACCAAAATGCAAACCCTCGAAGGCGCCAACTATACCACGCTCGAAGTTGTCAGCCCCGACAGGCATAGCCTATTAGCTACCATTGGGCGAATATTTATGGAGCATGATATCCAGCTGCTAAACGCTAAAATTTCTACCCTGGGGGAGCGCGTGGAAGATGTCTTTTTTATTACCGACCAAGACGGCAACCCCATTACCGACCCACAAGCATGCGAACAATTGCAGCATGCGATTTGTCGAGAACTCGACCTCGAAGTAGAACAATCCCAGTAAACTAGCCCGAAAGCGGCTTGCCGGCCGCCTTCAGCCCAATAGCACTTTATCGTTAGCCCTTTTATGAATCATTCACTTTCTGCGCTTCAGCCCTACCCGTTCGAAAAACTTGCTGCATTAAAAGCGGGGGTAACACCGCCGGCTGCGCTCGAGCCGATTATGCTTTCAATTGGCGAACCCAAACACACAGCGCCCGCCTTCGCGCTAGAGGCATTAAGTCGTAACTTAAACGCGCTTACGCAATACCCACTCACCAAAGGCTTACCTGAGTTACGCCAAGCCATTGCCGACTGGGCCAATACACGTTTTGCATTAAATGCCGCATTAGACAGCGAACAACATGTACTCCCAGTTGCAGGCACGCGCGAAGCACTCTTTGCGTTTACCCAAGCCGTAGTTGACCGCAGCCAAAAGAACGCTAAGGTATTAATGCCTAACCCGTTTTATCAAATTTATGAAGGCGCGGCGATTTTAGCCGGCGCGGAGCCCGTATTTTTGAACTGCACGGCGGAAAACGGCTTTTTGCCGGATCTCGATAGCGTAAGCGAAGAAACCTGGCAACAGTGCCAATTGCTGTTTTTGTGCAGCCCGGGCAACCCGACCGGCGCCGTTATGGATCAAGCCTATTTAATTAAAGCGTTAGAGCTCGCCGATCAACACAACTTTATTATCGCCAGCGACGAATGTTACAGCGAGCTCTATTTTGATGAGTCCAAACCGCCCGTAGGCCTACTTGAGGCCTGTATAAACAGTGGCCGCACAGACTTTAAAAATGCCGTTGTTTTTCACAGTCTTTCTAAGCGCTCAAACTTGCCCGGCTTGCGCTCGGGTTTTGTCGCCGGCGACGCAACCGTGCTTGCTGAGTTTTTAAAGTACCGCACCTACCACGGCTGCGCGCTACCCGTACCCACCCAGCTCGCCAGCATAGCAGCCTGGCGGGACGAACAGCACGTCAAGGAAAACCGCGACCTTTACCGGCAGAAATTTAAGCACGTCGTGGATATTCTAAAACCGGTTTTACCCGTTGCCATTCCCGAAGCTAGCTTTTATTTGTGGCCCAAGACGCCGATCGTCGATACCGAGTTTGCCAAGGGGTTATTTGCCACGCAGAACGTGACCGTATTGCCTGGGCAGTTTCTCGCACGCAATACGCCTACCGGCAATCCAGGTGAAAACTACATTCGCATGGCGCTTGTTGCGCCGGTTGCAAACTGCACGGACGCTGCCAAGCGGATTTTACGCTATGTTGAAAGCCTTTAATTTGAGATCAGTGCAGCACCTATGATCGAGCAAGCCCCCCCTAAAAACCTCTCAAAAGCCGAGCGTGTCGCATTAGTTTTCGATACGCTCAATACTCACTACCCCGACCCACCTATCCCACTGGATCATAAAGATCCTTACACACTGTTGATTGCAGTCCTATTATCGGCGCAATGCACCGATGCCCGTGTAAATCTGGTGACACCCTACCTGTGGCAGCTGGCCGACAACCCTGTCGATATGCAACGCATTCCCGTCGAACAAATCCAAGCAGTTATACGCCCGTGCGGCTTATCGCCCCGCAAATCCAAAGCAATCAGTGAGCTATCGCGCATACTGGTCGAAAAACATAACGGCGAGGTTCCGCAAAGCTTTGAAGCCTTAGAAGCACTGCCCGGTGTCGGGCACAAAACCGCCAGCGTTGTAATGGCACAAGCTTTTGGCGTACCGGCATTCCCGGTAGATACGCATATTCACCGCTTGGCGCAACGCTGGGGTTTAACTACCGGCAAAAATGTTGAACAAACCGAAAAAGATTTGAAACGCCTTTACCCTGCACAATCTTGGAATAAACTGCATTTGCAATTTATTTTTTATGGCCGAGAATATTGCACCGCAAGGGGATGCGACGGTACCCTATGCCCACTATGTAAAGCCTGCTACCCGGCAAGAAAAAAAGCCAAACTCACGCGCAAATAGTGTGATGCAAGCAATATAGTGCGATGCACCACCAAGTCATCCAATCGGGACCACGCGGATTGGAACAGCGCCCTGAATGACACACGATAAAAAAAGGCGTCTTTCGACGCCCAAGAGTGCAACTTCACCGCTGGGGCTCTTGAGCTTTTTAATCTTCAAGCTTGAAAAGTAGCCGGCGACTCATCCCATAAAACTCTATAACTTCACCATTACTTTCGTAGGGCATAAATTTCCACCGCTCGATTGCACGTAGTGCAGACTTATCGAATATTTTTTCTGGTTCTGATGCAATAATTTCAGCGTTCATGGTGGCGCCCGTTTTGCTAACGTCAAAACGAACATCGACATAACCTTCGATGCCACTGCGCGCCGCCGTGAGTGGGTAATCGGGCGCAACCATTAGCCTTGCCACAGGGAACGCACTCATTAGGCTAACGGGCGACGGGTTACCTGTGGGTGCTGATGGCGCTGGCGCTAAGAAGCCTCCTTCACCGCCTTCTATCACCTCATAATCCAGAGGCGGAAGTACTGGCTGCTGTTCGGCAACTACCGGCTTTGGCGGTAGAGGAGCCACCTTAAGCGTCTCAATCGTTGGCTCTTTGAGCACGAAATCGATCCGCGGACGTTCGGTAACAGTGGGCATTGCCACTCTGGGAGTGGCAATTAAAATATGCATTAGCGCGATAAGGGCAATCGTAGTTGCAAGTGCCGTTGCAGCGGCAGAGACCCACTTAATTAGCGAACTGTGCGCCCTCTGAACAAATGAGTTAGCATTATTAAAGTATATTTCAGTCATAATTTTCTCCGAGAATTTGGCAACACCGTGAAAGACGCTTAGTCAAACGCCTTGTGCACCGGTCTAAGTGATTACTCAGCCGTAGCTGTTTTTATAGGCGTGCCAAATGGGGGGTTAAAGTTTTTTTGTTTTTCACTCTCAGATAATTTAAATGTAAAAGTTTGTGTTGCATGTTGTGTTTTAACGGGTCGCCCATCGACTACCGCCGGCTTAAATACTGACTTTGCCATTGCCTCCAATACGGCATTATTAAAAACGTGACTCGGTGTGGCCATTGCAATACGCACCGCATCGGCTTGACCGCTAGGCAAGATGTCAAACTGCACGATAACTTGACCTTCTATGTTGTTTTTACGGGCTCGGCGGGGATACTCAGGAACGACCGAGCGCACGGCAATATAGCCGTGCACCGTCACACTCGGAACATCAGCTAAGCGATCGAAATCTGAGCTTGCTAGCGTTTCAACGTCCCTTTGAAGACTCTCGATAATTTGCGCCTTTGTCGCCTGGTATTCGCGTTCAATTAAGACCATTGCGTCGATGGCGGCATCGTGCTGTGCCGATGTAACGACGGGAGGTAACGGCGTCAAAATGGTATCGTTAGGTCTTTTGTGATCGACGTATTTCGCCACGGTAAAAGGCAAGCTTGTGCGTTCGATGACGGGGTTATGGAAAGAATAAGCTGTTGCACTTAAATTGACTGAAGCAATCAACAACCATCCCAACAAAGCCATCAACCAGACGCGCACTGACGTGTTACGAAAGGGGGTTTGGCTTCGTAAACGAGAACCATCTAAGACTGCCGCAATTCTCTCGTAGCAATAAGAGCCATCAATCAAAGCCGTCACGCTCGGCGCGAGCACTTGATGACCGCTTGCAATGCGCAATAAATCCGTCGCGTAATCACTGCGGTTGTCGTCACAAAAAAGTACACCGTCGTCAGCATTCAGCTCAATCAGCCAGGAAAACTGCTTATTTAATCGCCATGCTGAAGGTAAAAACCAAATAAACGCAGCGAGAAACTGAAGAATATTTTGCCAAAACCAATCATCTCGCATCACATGTGCCAACTCGTGGGCAATAACACGCTTTAGCGTTGCGGTCTCCCATATTTGATAATTGCTCGGCAGCACAATAACTGGGCTGAATACGCCAAAGGTAAACGGTCCCACTGGCTTTCCCTGTTCTGACGGCGAACACTTCGGCGCAACATTAATGGCTACTCGCTTTAGTATCTCGTGATTAAGCTGAAGTTCGCGCATCAAACGATAAGCATCGCTACGCGCAGGTATAGACTGTGTTACGTAGTCGCGAGCAGCCAATAGATTCCAGCAGCGAACAGCAATCAGTACAAATACAATGAAAAAATAGGCACAACATACGATAAGCAAGGTAGGTGAAAGCA
>DATBNJ010000301.1:0-8378 GCA_036554385.1 Marinagarivorans sp.
TTCAAGCTTTAAAAGCCTTTAAAAACAATGCTTTAACTATTACAACGGGCGCCCTAGAAACCCTTCCCAATGACGTTTACCCCGTGAGGAGGCGCGCATTATAGGCACTTAAATCCTACGCGCAACTCCTTTTTGCAAAAATTTGAAAGATTATTTAGGCGACAGCTCGCAGGCTTCTAATACCCCCTGCCAAAAGCGGGTTTGCGCAGCCACCGCATCGCGCAACCGGCTAGGTGCGGAAGAATCCCCAATCCAGTTATCCTGCCAGTAGCTATCGAAGCCCTCGGCACTCACAGCAACACTTGCGCGCAATGCATTAATTAACGCCACAAACCTGTCGGACTGCCGTAGCAGGTTGGCACTTTTGCGCTGCACCTCTTCTATATAGTAGCGGTGAAATACAAACATAAGTGCATCCCTATCAACCGCCTTAACCCAGAACTTATTATTGAGTCGACGGCAGACTGGGCGTTCCTGCCAAGCGCGTGTGATCACCGCGTGATGATCCGTTAAGTTTTGCGCAAGCTGAGACTGCATAAGCAATAATGCGCCGGCATACTTAGTCGAGGCCAAAACACTCAACGACTGCTCAACATCAACACGGCCATCGCGGCCATCGCGGCCATCGCGGCCATCGCGGCCATCGCGGCCGTCTCGCCCACCGACCCAATTGAGCTCAGGGTTTCTAGAGGACTCCGCCAATTGGGCAAGCGCCGTTTCGATAGATGACGGGAGCTGATTCTCGCGGCTTGGGTCTTCGCGCGCACTCAAGGAAAACATTCGCTCAAACTCCGGCCCCGCAAATAGCCCATTCCAAACATAATGGGGAATGGCGGAACGGCGCTGCGCGACCAGCGTCTCGAGCGGACCAACCAGATCTTCCGGCACCATCTCGCCAGCCAAACAGGCTTCCGCCAGCACAATAAAGCGCAAGGAGTAGCCGACCAGCTGACTATCTGCAATCACCTTGCCCAGCGCACTATTTCGATCCCCCACCAAGCGCTGCAGCTCACATTCCGATAAGCGTAGAAAATCCAGCATACCAATTGAGGATTCAGGCACAGGTAAGCGCAACGATTGTCGCGGTGGATAGCGCAATGCCTCGTCGACAGACCAGCCCATAACGGCCTGTTCCACGTCCAGGATTCGGTTGCTGCGCTCAAAGTATTCATCGATGCCATCATGCCACGGCGGCTTAATACAACCAGAAAGCACCGATGTAATGAGCGCCAAGGCACACGTTAATACTATTTTCACCCGATAATTCTCATCAATTCCTCACTTTAACCCCGCAAGCGGACCTAGACGCTGGATTTCAACCACGGGCCTGTTTATGCTACGCGGCACTTCATATAAGCAAAACAATAAGCAAGCACTGGGGAGATATTGTGTCGCAAACTAATACAAACGATCGCTTAGCCAAACTAAGTTTGGGCGAGCGCATAGGCTATGGTCTTGGGGATGCTGGGTTCAATTTTTATTGGATTATCATCGGCTCTTACCTATCCTTTTTCTATACCGATATTTTTGGCATTTCGGCAGCAGCAGCCGGCACCATGTTCTTGGTGACCAAAATTGTTGACGCTTGCACCGACCCTGCAATGGGCGCTATCGCCGATAGAACCAATAGCCGGTGGGGCAAGTTCCGCCCTTATCTTCTATTTGGTGCCATACCAATGGCTGGCGCGGCAATCTTAACGATGACTACGCCAGATCTCGGCGATACCGGCAAAGTGATCTGGGCATATGCTACCTATACGCTGATGATGCTTTGCTACACTATTATCAGCACGCCATACTCATCACTGGCTGGCGTGATCACTGCCGATGCTGACCAGCGCAATTCAATTTTCGGAATTCGTTTCTTCTTTGCTTACGCAACCGGCACTATTGTTGGTTTATTCACACCATCGCTAGCGGCTAGCTTTGCTGGCGATGGCGACCCCGCCAAAGGTTGGCAGTTAACCATGGCACTTTACGCCGCGGTAGCCACCCTCTTGTTCTGGGTAACGTTCTTTTCTACCAAAGAGCGGGTTACACCACCGAAAGGACAGATAACTAACCCGATCAATGACATTAAGGACCTTATCAACAATAAGCCTTGGGTCATTCTGTTTGCCTTAGCCATGATTATTATGATGACTATCGTATTCCGCGGTAGCTCTGCCACTTATTACTTCAAATACTTTGTAGAGCGCCCCGACCTGATGGGCCCCTACATAGGCCTTCAAATGGCTGCCTATGCCGTCGGCTGTTTAGCATCCCCCTATCTTGCCCGTTGGATTACCGACAAAGCCAAGCTATTAATGCTGTTGATGGCCATTGTTGGTGTACTTAGCGTGGTATTTTCTTTTGTGCCCAAGCCAGAGCGCGCAGGTGTTGTCACCCTTAACGCAGACGGGCCCACTGCACTACAAGCCGAGGACTTGCTGGGCCTGCCAGTAATAGATGGCGATAGCCTGATCTGGTATGAGCACAAAGCTTACCTGAAATTGTTCACTAAACGCGAAGCGATGACTGAGCAAGGCGGTACGCTGACGCTAGAAGACGGCAAAAGCGGCCGCGCCTTCAGTGTAGTGAAGACTAACGGTCAAGGCGAGGCCGTAGACAGCTCTAGTCTACCGATCGAGATTATTATTATGTTCGTCTTAAACGTACTGATTAGCTTAGCGCTTGGGCCTAAATCTCCCATTGCCTGGTCAATGTATGCCGACACCGCAGACTATAACGAATGGAAGACCGGCCGCCGCGCCACGGCGATGACCTTTTCTGCCGCGACTTTCTCGCAAAAACTCGGCGGCGCATTGGGCTCTGCCGGCGTATTGTGGGTGCTTGCTTCAGTCGGGTACGCGGCCAACCAAATTCAAGAGGGCGCATCGCTCACCAGCATTGTTTGGTTGCAAACACTGGTGCCCGCATTTTTCGCCTTTGTGGCGGTGGGCGCACTTAAGTTTTACGACCTCAGCGCCGCCAAGCTTGAGCAAATTCAGTTAGAGCTCGAAGAGCGCAACGCCGAATAAATTCAAGCACGCTTAAGCAAAGCGCCGCTAGCACATTTGCTCGCGGCGCTTTTTACGTAATGCTCCCTGCAAATACGCTGTAACCATGAACACCCTGAAGGACCCCGATATGACAACTACGCCTTTTTTGCACGCCGCCGATAACGGCCAACGCTACAACTTGACCAGCCCCACCGCCATGCCGCGAGCTGCCGCCTTTTTGTGGAATCAAAAAATGATGATTCAGGTCAATTGCCGCGGCTTCGCTATCGCCCAACACATGCAGCCCGAGCCCGCCAAGTACGCTTACGCGCCGAACCTTGAAGCCAAGACCTTCATGCAGCCCGAGCAGCCCTACTACGCGCACCACCCCGGCCGCTTCGTTTATATTAAAGATGAAGAAACCGGCGAGATATTTTCCGCGCCTTACGAACCCGTGCGTAAAAAAACCGAAAGCTTCGCCTTTTCTGCAGGGCAAAGTGATATCACCTGGCTGGTGAAAGATGCCGGTATCGAAGTTACGCTAACCGTAAGCCTACCCACCGAAGATGTTGTAGAGCTGTGGTCTCTAAAAGTTAAAAACGTCAGTGGCAAATCCCGCAAACTTAGCATTTACCCCTTCTTCACCATCGGCTACATGAGCTGGATGAACCAAGGTGCACTCTATCGCCCAGACCTAGGCGGCGTGGTTGCCACCTGCGTGACCCCGTATCAAAAGGTCAAAGATTACCCGATGATTAAAACGCTGAAAGACAAAACATTCTTTCTGCACAATACCAAACCCGACTCGTGGGAAGTGGCTCGTGAGGCTTTTGAAGGCGAAGGCGGCCTACACAACCCAGATGCCTTAAAGGGAGAAAGCCTTTCCAACGGCGACGCCATATACGAAACACCTGCGGCAATTGTGCAATACCGCGAAACCCTCGATGACGGCGCCGAAAAGGAATACCGCTTTTTATTCGGCCCCGCCCATAACGACGGTGAAATCGAGCAGCTGCGAGATAAATACTTCGCTGAGGGCGCCTACGAGCAAGCAGCCAGCGAATACGCGGCCTACCTCGCCAAGGGCAATGGCGTTATCTCAATCAAGACGCCAGACGAAGGCCTCGATAACTTTGTTAACAACTGGCTGGGCCGCCAAGTGTATTATCACGGCGACGTTAACCGCCTCACCACCGACCCGCAAACGCGCAACTACATTCAAGACAACATGGGTATGACCTATATCCTACCTAACGTTACGCGCGCGGCTTTCCTGCACGCTTTAAGCCAACAAGAAGAAACCGGCTCGATGCCCGATGGCATTTTGATTCACGAAGATGCAGAGTTAAAGTACATCAACCAAATCCCCCACACCGACCACTGCGTTTGGGTACCCGTTTGCTTGCAGGCCTATTTAGATGAAACCGGTGATTACGATATCCTGAGCGAACCGGTGAAAAGTGCAGAGGGCGATACCGTCGCCACGGTATTCGAGCGCACAACCAATGCTATGCGCTGGTTACTTAAAGATCGCGACGCGCGCGGCTTGAACTACATTGCCCAAGGCGACTGGTGCGATCCTATGAATATGGTGGGCTACAAAGGCAAAGGCGTTTCTGGCTGGCTATCCGTTGCGACCGTTTACGCCCTCAAATTGTGGGCGAAAGTGGCCATACAGCAAAACCAGCAAGCAGTCGCTGACGAGCTATTGAGTGGCGCAGCCGACATCACCAAAGCCGTACAGGAACACCTTTGGGATGGCGACTGGTTCGGCCGGGGCATTACTGATGACGGCGTATTGTTCGGCATTAGCAAAGACGAGGAAGGCCGCATCTTCTTGAACCCGCAAAGCTGGGCAATGCTAGCCGAGATCGCAACACCCGAACAGCAAGCCAAAATGGTTAAAGCCATTGAAGAGCAGCTCGAAACACCCTACGGCGTTGCCATGTGCGCTCCCGCCTTTACTAAAATGCGCGAAGATGTCGGCCGCGTGACGCAAAAATGGCCCGGCTCAGCTGAGAACGGCTCGGTGTATAACCACGCCGCAGTATTCTATATTTACAGCCTCTATGTCGCTGAAGGCGGCAAAAACAAAGCCCTCGGCGAGCGAGCGTTTAAGCTTTTGCGGCAAATGATTCCCGGCCCCGATACCGAGGATTACCTCCAGCGCGGCCAAATGCCCGTCTATATTCCCAACTATTACCGCGGCGCCTATTACCAATTCCCTCGCACCGCAGGCCGCTCGAGCCAACTGTTTAACACCGGCACCGTAAGCTGGGTTTATCGCTCAATCATCGATGGCCTGTTCGGCGTTAAGGGTTGTGCAAAAGGCTTAGAAATAGCACCGCAACTGCCCGCCGAGTGGAACGAAGCCAGCGTCACCCGCCAGTTCCGCGGCGCCACCTTCAACATTAACTATGCACGCGGCTCGTCATTCGCCATCAGCGCAGACGGCGTTACTGTCGACGGTAACGTCATCAGCGGCTTTAGCGCCGGCAAAACCTACGATGTAACGGTCACCGTTGCCTAAGTAAACCCCGGAGGCGTTGGGCCTCATACCACACGCAAGCCCAACGCCTCAGCAATCTGCGAAATTACCATGACCCAACCTTATTTAATTATCAGCATGGGCGTGAGCGGTAGCGGGAAGTCCACCGTCGCACAAATGCTCGCCGATAAATTCGATTTGCCGTTCTTAGAGGCCGACGACTTCCACAGCGCCGAAAACAAAGCCCATATGGCGGCGGGTAAAGCATTAACCGACGAGATGAGAGAGCCTTGGATCGCGAACATATGCGACACCATAAAGCGCGACGGCAAAAGTTGCGTACTCGCCTACAGCGGCTTGCGCCGAGCACACCGCCAAAAGTTTCGCGAACTCGGCTTTAAAACCCTATTCTTAAACTTGTATGGCAGTAAGGAGCTTATCGCGCAGCGCATGAGCGAGCGAGCCGGTCACTTTATGCCCGTTAGCCTGCTCGACAGCCAGTTCGCCAGCATGGAACCCCCACAAGACGAGCCCGACATGGTGATGGTCAGCATCGATGCCACCGTGCCGGAAATTGTGGCCAATGCCACACAAGTTACCCATGAATTTATTGCAGATGATTAAAAAGTGAGTGGTGTCGCGGACAACAAAACACACCACCTCTACACTGCTTGCGATTAGCCGGCAACAAACAGCCGGTAAACACTGGGAGCAGTACGCTCGGGAATTCGCTTTAGGGTCAAACATATGAAAACCTACACACATCTAATCACCGGCGCAGTAATGAGCCTAATGGCCGCGCTGTCTCACGCTGGCGTAAAACCAGCAGATGCCCCTGTCACTTATCAAGCCCCTTTCACAAAAATCGCACCCACTATCGATGGCATACCCGATGAAGCAAGCTGGGAGCAAGCCTCTTGGCGCGCCATCGATAAACTCATTGCCGGCAGCGCACCGACAGATGCCAATGACTTTAGTGGCCGCTACAAAGTGCTATGGACAAAACAACACCTCTACATTTTAGCCGAAATCAGCGACGACATTCTCATCGACAGCCACCCCAACCCACTCGAGAGTTACTGGGATGACGACGCACTAGAGATCTTTATTGACGAGGACAATAGCGGCGGCAAGCACCTGTTCAGCTACAACGCTTTTGCCTACCATATATCCTTAGACAACCAAGCTGTCGACATAGGCCCCTTTATCAACGAAGCCAGCGAAAAAGCAAACAAGACCAACTTCAGGGTTTACCCCGATCACGTAAAATCACAATGGCTGCGCAGTAAAGAGGCACCCTACAAAATTTATTGGGAAGTGCAGCTAGCAGTCTATCCCGATAGCTATAAAGACGAATACGCACCCCAAGAAAAACCCGTAAAACCCGTTAAGCTTTACGAAGGCAAAAAACTGGGTTTTATGATGTCTTATTGCGACAGCGACGGCCCCAACGGCCGCGACCACTTTATGGGTGACATAGATATCAAACCGGTCAATGGCGACAAGAATCGCGGCTATATTGATGCTAGTGTGTTTGGGGTTTTGGAATTAACTAGGTAAAGGTTTGAATTATGGATCAAGTTCAAGTTTTCTTGTCGGTTGTGATAGCGTCCCGCAACCGATCAGGGTCGATAGAACAAGAGCTAAACGACCTCTCTGAGTTATTAAAAACGAGTGTCAGCGACTATGAAGTTGTTATTGTAGACAACGCATCATCAGATGATACCCTAGCGAAACTAAAGCAACTCACCGATGAAGAGGGTTTACCAAACTTACAGGTTTACGCCCTGACTAAAGAAGTCGAGCCTGACGTAGCTTTCTGGGCAGGCCTTGAATCATCCCTTGGCGATTACTGCTGCATGATCAACCTCGATACTGACTCGCCACAAATCATACCCACTCTTTTAAAAAAAGCTATGCACGGGCATGACGTTGTATTTGGGCAGAATGATTCCTTGAACAAACAGTCATTAATATATCGATCTGCTGAGCGCTTATTCGACCACCTTTTTTATAAATTTAACGGCGTTCATCTAACAAAAGAAGCGCCTCAGCTACGCGTACTCTCTAAGAATGTCGTTAACTTCTTACTCCAGCACGCTCAACCAGCCCAAGCCTATCGGCATCTCCCTGCTACAGCCGGCTTCACCAAAGCCAAAATCAATTACAACCACAAAACGGATAAAACCGCGTCAAAAAGCCTATTATCGAGTATTGACCGTGGCATGGGGCTTTTAACTTCAACCACCCGGTCTCCGATGAGGATTGTAACGACCCTTACACTATTTGGTGCTGGTGCAAACCTAGTCTACTCAATCTACATCGTACTCATCGGCATATTCAAAGACAATGTAGCCGCGGGCTGGGTGAGCCTTTCTCTACAACAGTCGGGTATGTTTTTCTTGTTGTCACTCGTATTGATGGTTCTCGGCGAATACATCATTAACATGGTCAACCGCAATAGTAACGGGCCTGCATTTTATATCGCGCAGGAATTCACAAGTGCGAAAATGACTCGCCTTGAAAAGCTCAATTTGGAAGAAGACCCCGCTAAAGATCAAGTCGTGAACTAGCACCATGAAATATGACGCGATAATTATCGGTGGCGGATTTTATGGCTGCTCTATTGCTATCTACTTGGCGCAGAAAAAAAGGTTCAAAAACATCCTAGTTATTGAGCAAGAGCCAAAGATAATGCAGCGAGCATCGTATACCAACCAAGCCCGCATTCACAATGGTTATCACTACCCTCGAAGCTTTACTACGGCCTACCGCAGCCGTATCAACCTACCTCGATTCGTAAAATACTGGCCAGACGCGGTAGTGAATGATTTTGACAAGCTCTATGCAATTCCCCGTACGGGATCAAAGGTAACCTCAAAACAATTTTTAAGATTTTGCAATGAAAT
>DATBNJ010000304.1:0-9500 GCA_036554385.1 Marinagarivorans sp.
GGGTCTTTTAATACCGGTGCTGGCTTGCGTACAAGCAAAGATGAACTCATGTTTGGCGGGGTGAATGGTTGGCGCATATACCATGTCGATAAATTAAAGAGCAACGACTACCGTCCGCCCGTGCAAATCACCAATTTTAGCTTGTACACTAAACCCGTATCGGTTAACGATGAAACTGGGTTGCTAAATAAAGTGGTTAACCAAGCTGATGAAATTGTTTTTGACTACACGCAAAACATGTTCTCATTTAATTTTGCGGCCTTGAGTTTTCGCAATAGCGATCGCAATACCTACGCTTATAAGCTGGAAGGTTTTGATGACGATTGGCGGGTAATTGGTACTCAGCGCAAAGCGCAATACACTAATTTAAGCCCAGGCGACTATGTTTTTAAGGTGAAAGCGGCCAATAATGATGGTGTTTGGAACGAGCAAGGCGCGAGCTTAAAAATAACGCAGTTACCACCACCGTGGAAAACGTGGTGGGCCTACACCCTTTATGCCCTAATTTTATTAGCTGTGGTGGCCTATTTAATTCATAAACAGCGCATGAAACGCAAGCGTGTAGAGGAACAAAACCGAATACTGGAAGTAAAAGTGGCTGAGCGTACCTCGGAGATTGCCGCCAAGAACAAAAATATTCAAAGCATGTTGAGCAATATGCGCCAAGGGCTGTTTACCGTAGAGCCCGACGGCAAAGTGCATAGTGAGTATTCGGCGCACCTAGAGGAGATTTTTGCTACCCGAGAAATCGCTGGCCGCGATGCGGCCGAATTACTGTTTGCCGAGGCAAATTTGGGGGCTGATGCACTTAATCAGGCGCAAGAGGGGCTTAAAGCTATTATTGGTGAAGACGAGATGAACTTTACTTTTAATAGCCATGTATTGCCCAGCGAGTACAGCCTAACAAAAAGCGCTAAAACCCAGTACTTGCAGTTGAGTTGGGATCCCATTGTCGAAGACGGTATTGTCGAGAAGTTAATGGTGTCTGTTCGCGATATTACTCAGTTGAAAGAGACCGAAGCCGAAGCGCAAGAGCAGCGTCGTGAGTTGGATATTATTACCCAGATTATTGCGGTAGATGATAATAAATACCAAGAGCTTATTAAAACGACCGAGGTGTTTGTTGCTGAAAATCGTCACGCCAGCGAGCGAGCTCAAGGCTTAGATGACGCCGTAGTGGCGTTGTTGTTTCGGAATATGCACACCATAAAAGGCAATTGTCGCACTTACGGCTTTTCTTATTTAACCGATGTGGTCCACGACGTAGAAAATTATTACAGCCAGCTTAAGGCGGGCGCAGCTGCGTGGGATAGTACGCGCTTACTGGGTGATTTAGAGCGAGTTGAGCTGGCATTTGCTGAATATCAGAAGGTGTATCAAGAAGTGTTGGGGCGTGACAGCGCTGCCATGACCGAAGCGAAGAAGGGCGCGCGAGTTGCCCCCGAAATACTAGAGGCGGTGCGCAATTATTTGTATCGAGCCACCGTAGAGGCGCCCGATGTTGCCGCCAACACGAATGTGACCTCTGCCAAAGCGCTGATAGAAATTGCACAATCGGAAACCCTAACGAATATTTTAGGCGATATTGTCCAATCCATCCCGGATATGGCGAAGCAGCTCGATAAACCGGCGCCGACTATTGATATCAGCGACTACAATATTCGCATAAAAGATGCCGCTCACAATTTACTGACGAATGTTTTTGCTCACCTTATTCGCAATAGTCTTGATCACGGCATCGAGCCTGCAAAAGCGCGATTAGATGCGCACAAGCCTGAGTCGGGCAATATTGCGATTACTGCGCTCGAACGCGGCGAGCGCCTGTCCATCACATTGCGCGACGACGGTCGAGGCTTAAATATGCAGCGCTTGTATGAACAGGGCGTGGTAATGGGTAAGTGGACGGAGGACGCCAGTGTCGAGCCTGCCGCAGTTGCCGAGCTAATATTCGCGTCCGGCGCTTCCACCAAAGAGGAGGTCACCAGTATTTCTGGTCGCGGCGTAGGAATGGATGCGGTCAAGCAATTTTTGAATAATGTCGGTGGCGATATTTCGTTAAAACTCGACCCAAGCGCTTCACCAAGCGATGCGTTTGTGCCGTTTGAAATCATTATTACATTGCCCAAATCCTTGTATTACGCGATTAGTCTGGCTTAGCGCGGACTTCCAGCTGCTATTTTGTGACGGGAAAATTGTAACTATTCGGTTAACAAAAAACTAACCGCTCGAATGGTTACTGACTGATTGTTTTATACGCATTGAAGTGCCGGCTCTTGCAGGGATTGCAAGGTGTTCGACAATGCATCGGTACAGGATGTACTTTATTAGACTGCGCAGGAGCGCCCAGTCGAGGAGCAGAGTTTTCAGGGCGCTTGAAGCGTGCCCATGCTTTGGCAGGTAGCCGATCCAATAGTAGGCATCGCATATGTGAATAACGCTTGAACTCAAGCTTGAACTCAAATAGTCCCACGTCTATCTGTGCTATTTGTTCATACACCACACTAGCCATTCGTTCGCGAGCCCTTTACTCTATGCGCCGTTAAATCATCGCGTGTTATCGAGAGAGCGCCGTGGCGCAGCAGCGCGTCTTGGCAAGGGGGAATCATGGGCAATGAACTATTACTGTCTCAGCTGGCCGAGGCCAAAGCTGAGCTGACAACAGTGCAAGATTGGCTGCGTTTTACCGCTAAGGTTTTTGCGCAGGCTAACTTATTTTACGGGCACGGTACCGATAACCCGTGGGACGAAGCGCTGCAGCTTATCGTGTGGCAGACAGGGGTGCCGCTGCACAAGCACGAGTTTGTTCTGGATGCGCGCTTTACCACAACGGAAAAGGCGCAATTGTGCCAGGCGATTGCTCAGCGAGTGGGCGAGCGCATGCCGTTACCTTATATTACCGGGCAAGCTTATTTTGCCGAGCTGCCATTTGAGGTGAGTCGCGATACCCTAATACCGCGCTCGCCATTTGCCGAGCTGATTGAAAATGGCTTTCAACCGTGGTTGGCTTGTCCACCACGCGCTTTGCTGGATTTGTGCACGGGTAGCGGTTGCATTGGTATTGCCTGCGCGTTGTTGTTTGAGGAAGCTGAGGTTGATCTCAGTGATATTTCTCCTCCGGCGCTGGCCGTCGCGGAGCGCAATATCGAGAAGTACCAACTCGAAGAGCGCGTCACTGCGATTGAGTCGGACTTGTTTGAAAACCTGCAAGGGCGCCGCTACGATTTAATCGTCAGCAATCCGCCCTATGTTGACCTGAGCGACCTCGCCACTATGCCCCCCGAATTTCAACACGAGCCGGCGCTTGCGCTGGGGTCGGGCGACGACGGTTTAGATTTTACTCGCCGCCTATTGCGTGAGGCCCGCAATTTTTTAACAGATGACGGTGTTTTAATTGTGGAGGTGGGTAACAGTTGGAATGCATTGGAGTATGCCTTTCCCGACGTTGCCTTCACCTGGATTGAGTTTGAAGCTGGCGGCCACGGTGTTTTTTTACTAACCGCCGCGGAGCTTGAGCTGTTAAGTGGCGCCTTATAAATGGCTGGGATGCTAAATCCGTTGGCTATTTCGTTGCTTTTTTAACGCCCCTTTGCTGCACCGATTTAGTCAATACTGACGCGCCCTTAGGGCGTATTGCGTTGTTACCTCGTCAATGTCTTAGTTTCGAATGGCTGACAAAAGCGGGTTTGGGGTTGCCCGCAATGGCCGCTAGGAAATGCTAAGGCAAGGTAAAAAAGCCTTACCTCTCGGTTATTATTGGGCTATGTGTTGATGCCTATTTCCTTCACAATCACAGCCTGCCAGACGTTAGCCTTATAAACGTTAATTAAGCTAACGCCTATACCATAATAAATCGACAGCAAGTCGAAGGAGCTCTGGCGCATGGTTGATGTTTATCGCGCTTTTTTTTCCGCTTTGCCTCGCTGGTTGGGTATCGGCGCTATTGTCTGTGCTTGCGCAGTACCGCACCTTGCCAAGGCTGATTGGCCACTCAATATTATCACCGCCTTAGCCAAAGACGATCCCTTGTATCAGGGCTTGTTGCACTTTCAAAAAGACATCGCTGAGCGCACCGATGGGCAGATCAGGGTGCGGATTTTTTATGGTTCGCAACTTGGCAGCGACGAAGATATTTTAGAACAGGCACGTGCTGGTGCTAATGTCGCGGTGGTTATTGATGGCGGTCGCTTATCGGTTTATGCCCCAGAGTTTGGCATTTTAGGCGCACCTTATTTGGTCGAAGACCGCCATCAAGCGCGTCGCTTAGTCACTTCCGACTTATTTCGCGTTTGGGAGGGCAAGCTCAGGCAAGCGGCGCGGTTACAGGTGTTGTCATTTAATTGGTGGCAGGGCGAGCGTCATGTTTTAGCGCAAAAAGCCGTGACCCGACCATCCGACTTGCAAGGTGTGCGCTTGCGCACCATTGGCGCCCCGGTATTTATTGAAACCCTCAGGGCAATGGGCGCCACGCCAACTCCGTTATCTTGGGCTGAGGTTTACCCGGCTTTGCAGCAGGGCGTGATCGATGGCGCAGAAGCTCAACATCAAGCAACCTATGGTTCGCGGTTATACGAAGTCGTTAGCCACATCAGCAAAACGGCACATATTCACCTATTAACGGGGATTGTTGTTGCTGCAGATTGGTTTGAGGCGTTACCTGATGACCTGCAGCGTGAGATTCGGCAGGCTGCCGTCGAGGCCGGCGACGTCGCAAGTGACTTAACCGCCCAGCGGCAGCTCGGGTATGAAAAAGCCATGCGCGAGCAAGGCACCGTCGTTTATGACATAGATCGCACGCCTTTTGTCGAGGCGACAGCGAGTGTTTACTCTACATTGGGGTACCAACCGTTGCGCAAGCAGGTGTTAGAGGCCGTTGATAAAGCCAATGCGCAACAGGAGGTAATTGATGGCTCTCATTAAGTTTTGGTTAAAGCTCGAGCGCACGGTGGTCGCGACCCTGTTGGGTTTAATTGTTATTTGTGTGTTTATGGCTGCCGTTATGCGCACTGTAGGTTTGCCGATTATTTGGTCGGTCGATATTGCGCAGTTATTGTTTGTTTGGGTCTGCATGCTTGGCGGTAATCAAGCAATGCACAGCGGCGACCATGTCGGCATCGATTATTTTGTTAAGCGCTTTTCGCGCAAAGTGCAACTCGGTATTGATGCCGCAATGTATGCGCTTATACTATTTTTTTTGGCGGCGTTAATTGTTTATGGTATTAAATTAACCTTGCTAAACCCGGAGCGTGAATTGGGTGCCGTGCGCTTACCTTATAGCTTGGTCACAGCCGCCATACCTTTGGGCGGTGCCTTAATGTTTTGCACGGCTGCCGCCCAGTTTGTTTATATTATTCGGGTTTTGTTGGGGCAGGTTGATGCGGACTACTCATTGTCGTTTATGCAAAAGTTCGTCGCCGATAGCGACCCCGTAGCACCCGCACAGGCTAAATTATGATTACCGTTGCCGTGGTATTTACGGTGTTATTAGTGCTGCGCATGCCTTTGGCTTTTGCTGTGGGCATTGCTGGGGCGAGCTATTTTGTAGGCTCAGAATTTTTACCCCTGACGGTCGCGGTGCAGCGCATCGCCAGTGCGAGCCAAAGCTTTCCGTTACTGGCCGTTCCATTTTTTATTCTGGCCGGTCAGTTGATGAATATCAGCGGCATTACCACCCACCTGATTCGCTTTTCGCAGTTGTTGGTTTCGTGGATTAGTGGTGGCTTGGCGCATGTGTCAATTGTGCTTAGCGCGATGATGGGCGGCGTATCTGGTTCGGCGGTGGCTGACGCTTCGATGCAAGCGCGGGTGCTGGGACCGTCGATGATTGACTCGGGTTTATCCAAAGGTTTTACCAGTGCGGCGATTGCGGTAGGGGCTTTGATTACCGCGACTATTCCTCCGAGTATTGGATTAATTTTGTACGGCTTTATGGGCAATGTCTCGATCGGCAAATTATTTATTGCTGGTCTCGTGCCCGGTTTGCTGATGACACTGGTGTTGATGTTGGCTGTCTACTGGGTTGCAAAGCGTCGCGGTATTGGGGCACAGTCCCTCGAAAAACCGACGGCGAAGGCCATTGGTAAGGGCCTGCTCGACGCCAAATGGGCGGTTCTTTTCCCAGTGTTATTGATAATAACAATTCGCTGGGGCATTTTTACGCCATCTGAGGCGGGTGCATTTGCGGTGGTTTATGCCTTAGCGGTTGGCCATTTTGCCTACCGGAATTTAACCTTTAATAATGTCTTTCGGGCGTTGCAAAAAAGTGTTAACGACATCGGCATGATTATGCTGATTATCTTGTTCGCCAATATTGTGTCCTATGCCATTGCCTTTGAGCAGTTGCCACAGGCGATGACCGAGGCGCTGGTGACGGTGACTGAGCGGCCCACGGTAATGCTGCTGTTGATACTCGCGTTTCTCGGCGTAATTGGCATGGTGATGGAAGCCACAGTTATCGTTTTATTATTAACGCCAATTTTGGTGCCAGTGGTTACCGCGATGGGTATCGACCCTGTGCACTTTGGCATTTTAATGATGATTATGGTGACCTTAGGCGGTATGACGCCGCCGGTGGGGGTCGCAATGTATGCGGTCTGCGGTATTCTCAAATGCCCCACCGAACGCTACGTGGTTGAATCATTGCCGTTGATCTTTGCGGTATTGTTGCTGGTTGTTTTTCTGGCGCTTGTGCCGAGTGTTGTTTTATTCCTGCCCAATGGGCTGATGTCGTAGGTGGTTTATGTCCGTGATTGATCACACCGTTGGTTTTTTCGGCGAATGCATGATCGAGCTAAAAGGCAATCCCGCCACGGGTATACGCCAAGGCTACGCCGGAGATACCCTAAACACGGCGCTGTATTTCAACCGGTTGGTGCGCAACAAGGGTATTGATACACACTATATTACAGCGCTTGGCACCGATGCGTTTAGCGATCACATGGTAGCGTTTTGGCAAAGTGAGCACATAAAAACAGATTTTGTGTTACGTGATCCGAGTAGGCTGCCCGGTATCTACGCGATTGCGGTGGACGAAAACGGCGAGCGTCAATTTAGCTATTGGCGCGAGCAATCTGCCGCGAAATTTTATTTTGAAGGTATTTTGGATTCGCCAACTTTTAGGGCCTTAAGCCGTTTGCAGGCGCTGTATCTCAGTGGTATTAGCTTAGCGATTTTGCCGACTGCAGGGCGTGCTCGCTTGCTCGAGTTGCTGCGCGCGATTAAAGCGAATGGCGGCGCTATTTATTTTGATAACAATTTTCGCCCCAAACTTTGGCAAGATTACAACAGCGCCAAAACGCTCTATAGCCAAGTTTTAGCGCTAGCGGATATTGCGCTATTAACGCTCGATGATGAACACGCCTTGTTTGGCGCGAGCACCGCCGAAGCCGTGTTAACGCGGCTCGCCCCCTTGGCGATTCCCGAAATTGTTATTAAGCAGGGGGCCGGGCCATGTGTTGTGAAGGCGGCAAAGCGGGTGCATAAGGTTGATGCGGTAGCCGTTGCTAAGCCCGTCGATACAACCGCTGCAGGTGATTCATTTGGCGCCGCCTATCTTGCGTGCCGACTGCTCGGCGGTTCTGTCGAGGCAGCTGCTTCGGCGGGGCATCGCTTAGCCGCCGCGGTGATACAGCATGAAGGCGCAATATTGCCCGAACAAAAGATGCGTGGGTTTGGGCTGCTTTAATGGTAATGCCGTGCCTTAAAATATAGTGGGTTGGGATGAATGCTCATAAATGGCTCAAAGGTTCCGGCCTTTGTTTTTTACTTGGAGATGCGCGATGAAAATCGTTGAAGCAAAAGTTATTGTATGTTGCCCCGGGCGCAATTTTGTCACTCTAAAAATTACAACTGACGAGGGCGTGTACGGAGTGGGGGACGCCACTTTAAATGGTCGCGAAAAAGCCGTGGTGTCATTTTTGGAAGATTACCTTTGCCCATCGCTGATTGGCCGAGATCCGCAGCGTATTGAGGATATTTGGCAATTCTTTTATCGCGGTGTGTATTGGCGCCGAGGCGCTGTCAATATGACAGCCATTGCCGCTATTGATACCGCCCTTTGGGATATTAAAGCAAAAGTCGCCAATATGCCGCTTTATCAATTGCTGGGTGGACGCAGTCGCGATGGTGTCATGGTGTATGCTCACGCAAATGGCAAGGATATCGGCGAGACCTTGGAGCGCGTTCACCAACTCTCTGAGCAAGGCTATAAAGCTATTCGTGTTCAATGTGGTATTCCCGGTTTAGATCACGTCTACGGGGTGGCAAAAGGTGGTTCAGGCGGCGGCCGTTACGAGCCCGCCGACTCCGATCTGCCGGCTGAGCACGTATGGAGCACGGAAAAATATTTGAACCACGCGCCTAAGCTGTTTGCTGCGGTGCGCGATCAAATGGGCGACGACTTACATATTTTGCACGATGTGCACCACCGGTTAACGCCCATTGAAGCGGCGCGGTTGGGTAAAGAGGTCGAGCCGTTTAAACTATTTTGGCTGGAAGATCCAGTACCGGCTGAAAACCAAGAAGGCTTTAAATTGATTCGCCAGCACACCACGACACCGCTCGCGGTGGGCGAAGTTTTTAGCAGCATTCACGATTGCCGCGAGCTTATTCAAAATCAGTTAATTGATTACATCCGCTCGACGGTGGTCCACGCCGGCGGCATTACACACCTGCGCCGCATTGCCGATTTGGCATCGCTTTATCATGTGCGCACGGGCTGTCACGGCGCTACCGATTTATCGCCGGTGTGCATGGGCGCAGCCTTGCACTTTGATTATTGGGTGCCGAACTTTGGTGTGCAAGAGCACATGGCGCACGACGAATTAACCGAGGCGGTATTCCCCCACGCCTACGTGTTTAATCAAGGCTACTTTACGCCCGGTGAAACGCCGGGCCACGGCGTCGATATTGACGAGACGTTAGCGGCGAAATACCCGTACCAGCGCAAATGCTTACCGGTTAACCGGTTAGAAGATGGCACGCTTTGGCATTGGTAAAAGGCGAGGCAGAAGTCGTCTAGAGTGATTGCTGCTGATGTCGGTGTTTACCGTTGGTGGGAAACCCTTTGCCGCTTGATGTCCCACCCAATACTAAAGGTTTTGTATGTCGTTAGATCCTGAAAAAGCGTTGTCTGTCAGCGTTACCGAGTACGATGCGCAATCGCTTAGTGTCGGCATTGTGCACATTGGCTTGGGTGCTTTTGTGCGCGCTCACTGTGCGGTTTATTTGGAAAAACTCCTTAATATTGGCGCGGCTAAGTATGGCATGTGCGCGGCCAATATTCGCTCTAATGCAAGCATTGTCGACACGCTAACGCAACAAGGTGGCCGTTATACTGTGGCTGAGTACGCGTCGGATGGCTCGATACGGTTGCGCCAGGTCAGTAGTATTCGCGAAGCCATTTTTGCTGGTGGTGAGCGAGTGGCCGAATTGCTTGAACGCTTAAAAGATCCGGCCATCGCCATTGTGAGTTTAACCGTTACCGAAAAAGGTTATTGTTACGA
>DATBNJ010000327.1:0-25532 GCA_036554385.1 Marinagarivorans sp.
CTCATGGTCGCTCCTTCCGTACCGTTAATTATCGTCAACTGATACAGCACGGCGAGCCCAGTATGTCCGTATTTGCTGAAACAGATTATCAGGGTGTGAGTAGCCGAATTGGTGTACTTAGGCCACTAAGAGGTTCGTCAACGTTTAAAATTGATGGCTCACCCGTTTATTCATCCGCCAGTCTCGCTACGCTTTTACCGTTGCAGGTTATGAATTCAAAGTCCTTCGATTTGTTTGAGGGGCCAGCTAAGGTCAGACGCCGAATGTTTGATTGGCTAGTGTTTCACGTGAAACACGAGTTTAGCCAATTGTGGCGCGATTACACAAAGGCGGTAAAGCAGCGCAATAGCTTGCTCCGACGTGATAAAATAAGCAGTGCTGAGTTAGCACCCTGGGATACAGAACTAAACCGCTTAGGTATTAGCATAGATGCCTTGCGACAGGAGTGCCTTGAGCCGTTTATGGCCAAGGTCAAACAACTGATCCCCGATATTAATTTACCGGCGGAGTATACGGTTGATGTTGAATATCAACGCGGCTGGCAAGACGGGATTACACTGGCAGAAGCGCTAAAGAATGCGTTCCCTAAGGATAGAAAGTACGGCTACAGTACCTGCGGAGCTCATAAGAGTGAGCTCAAAGTCCTTATAAACCGGCAACCCGCAGCTGAGGTTCTTTCTCGAGGGCAGCAAAAGTCGCTGGTAGCCGCGTTTTTATTGGCTGAACTTCAGATATTTGAAGAAGTGATTGGCAAGCCCAGTGTATTGTTAATTGATGATTTACCGGCAGAGTTGGATCGTCAGCATATCCAGAGCTTAGCGCAATGGTTGCTGATGTTAAATACCCAAGTACTGGTAACAGGGATCTATGCCGCGGATATGGAAGTACTAAAGAATAAAATGAATAACAAACCTTGCAAGGTGTTTCACGTGAAACACGGCGAGATTAACGAGTGTAACCCCTAACACCTAAGGGAGAACGCCATCATGGCAGAACAACAAGATTACGATTCGTCCAGTATTAAGGTCCTAAAAGGACTTGATGCAGTACGCAAACGCCCAGGTATGTACATCGGCGATACGGATGACGGTACGGGCCTGCACCATATGGTGTTTGAGGTAGTCGATAACTCTATTGATGAAGCGTTAGCGGGGCATTGCTCAGAAATTCGCGTTGTTATCCATCCCGATCATGCTATTAGCGTTTCCGATAACGGTCGAGGCATTCCAACAGAGATGCACGAAGAAGGTGTATCCGCCGCCGAAGTGATTATGACGGTACTCCACGCTGGTGGTAAATTTGACGATAACACCTATAAAGTTTCTGGTGGTCTGCACGGCGTGGGTGTATCGGTGGTTAACGCCTTGTCTGAAACATTGCGCCTAACCATTCGACGCCAGGGTAAGGTCTTCGAACAGACCTACCATCACGGCGTGCCGGCAAAGCCCTTGGAGGTTATCGGTGAGACCGAGCAACAAGGCACCCATGTTTATTTTAAGCCCTCTGATGGCACATTCACTAATATCGAGTTTCACTACGAAATTCTTGCTAAACGCTTACGTGAGCTGTCGTTTTTGAACTCCGGTGTACGTATCGTGCTACATGATGAGCGCACTGGAAAAGAGGAAGCTTTTGAATACGAAGGTGGTTTGAGCGCCTTTGTGAATTATCTCAACCAAAACAAAACCACCATAAACAAAGTGGTTCACTTTACTAAACAACATGATGACGGTGTCGCTGTAGAGGTGGCATTGCAGTGGAATGATACCTTCACTGAGAACATCTTTTGTTATACCAACAATATCCCTCAGCGCGACGGTGGCACACACTTAGCGGGCTTCCGGAGTGCTTTAACGCGCTGTTTAAACAGTTATATTGAATCTGAAGGCTTTGGTAAAAAGGAAAAGGTTACAACAACCGGCGATGATGCCCGCGAAGGTTTAACGGCCATTGTGTCAGTTAAAGTACCTGACCCTAAATTCTCATCACAAACCAAAGATAAACTCGTCTCAAGTGAAGTTAAAACCGCAGTCGAGCAAGAAATGGGCGCTGCGTTTAACGAGTTTTTGTTAGAAAACCCACAAGAAGCCAAATTGATTGTCGGTAAAATGATGGAAGCAGCCCGCGCGCGTGAAGCCGCCAGAAGGGCACGTGATCTTACTCGCCGCAAAGGTGTACTCGATATTGCCGGCTTACCGGGTAAACTGGCAGATTGCCAAGAAAAAGACCCGAGCCTTTCAGAAATTTACCTGGTGGAAGGGGACTCTGCCGGTGGTAGTGCCAAGCAAGGCCGCGACCGCAGAACTCAAGCCATCCTGCCACTCAAAGGTAAAATTCTCAACGTTGAGAAAGCTCGCTTCGATAAAATGCTATCGTCAGCAGAGGTGGGTACCCTGATTACTGCGTTGGGTTGCGGTATTGGCGCACAAGAATTTAATCCCGATAAACTTCGCTATCACAGCATTATCATCATGACGGATGCCGATGTGGATGGTTCACACATCCGCACCCTACTATTGACCTTTTTCTTCCGTCAAATGCGTGAACTGGTCGAGCGTGGCCACGTCTATATTGCCCAGCCACCACTGTATAAAATTAGCAAAGGCAAACAAGAGCAGTACTTAAAAGACGAAGCAGCGCTTGAGCAATTTTTGACTAATGCGGCGATTGAGTCCGTTGAGTTACACGTTGCCGAAGATACACCCGCGGTACCGGGTAATCAGTTAGAAACGCTCGTGGTTGAATACCGTAAAACCATGGGGGTTATCGACCGCTTATCCAGAGTCTATCCACAGGAAGTGCTCGAGTTATTGGTCCACTCCAAGCCTTTAGCCGCCGACCAGCTTTCTGATAGTGCAGCGGTAGAAGCTTGGGTGGCTATGCTTAACGAAGGTTTGGTCAGCGTGAATGCTGAAAGTAAAACCCATACCTACATGTTAACAGTGCAAGAAGATAAAGAGCGTCATATCTTTATTCCGGTACTGAATACCATGGCACACGGTTTGGCAGAAGATACTCGGTTTGGCCTAGAGTTTTTTGAATCGCCCGATTACAAAAATATGCTGAAGTTAGGCGAGTTATTGGATGGTTTACTGGAAGATTCGGCCTACGTTAGCCGCGGCGAACGCAAACACCCGGTTGCAAACTTCAAAGAAGCTTTAGAATGGATTATGGCGGAATCCAAGCGCGGTTATAACATTCAGCGCTATAAAGGCTTAGGTGAGATGAACCCCGAGCAACTCTGGGAAACCACCATGGACCCAGAATGCCGTCGCATGCTGCAAGTGACTATCGAAGACGCCATCGGCGCCGACCAGATATTCACTTGCTTGATGGGTGACCACGTTGAACCACGTCGTGAATTTATTGAAACCAACGCATTGAATGTGTCTAATTTGGATGTTTAATCGCTTTTAGTTTCCTTTAAGTATTAAAAACCCGTAGACGTTTTTTAAAACGCTACGGGTTTTTTTATGGCTAAAATAAAACCTCGATGCACTACACCAATCATTACCTTAGCATTAATATTTACGTTGCGGTTTTAATGAAAATCCCGAGAACGCACAGCTAGGTTTGCTAATAGCGCGGTGCAGTCTTCTAAGCGGCCCGCTATCACATGAATTACATTACCTTGGCGCTCTAACCGCCCAGTGACGATTAAGCATTTAGCGCCCAGTAAAGCCTGTCGAAAAACATTTTGTGTGTTCTTCCATACCACCACGTTAGTATTGCCGGTTTCATCCTCTAGGGTTAAAAATACCGTGCCTTTAGCGGTGCCTGGGCGTTGGCGTCCGGTAACAATGCCTGCCACGCGGACAAATCCGCCGTGGTTAATGCTGTTAAGTTCTGCAAATGATTTACAACGGCGTATTGCGGGCTGGTTTCGCAATAATGCCATGGGGTGGCGGCGTAGGCTAAGGCCGAGCATTTGGTAGTCGGTTTGAATGTGCTGCGCTTCGGCTACAGTTGGCAGCGCATGATCGGCATCATTTATCTGACTGTAGAATAAATCCTCTGCGCTTTGGCCTAGAGCGCTACTTTGCCAAAGTGCTTGCTGACGGTTACCAGTAATGCTGGCTAAGGCATCGGCTTTGGCCAAGCGTTCGATATCGGCAGTCGCTAGCCCAGTTAAATATTTAAAAGCACTGAGGCTGTCAAATAATTGCTGAGCGCGGCCATTAATTATTTTTTTTGCACTGGTTTCACTAAAGCCTTTTATTGTTAAAAATCCGAGACGTATCGCCCAACCTTGTTGGTAGGGTACAATTTGGTGCGACCAATCACTAAAATTGGCATCGACCGGTAAAAAGCGAATGTCGTGTCGAACACCATCTTGGATTAACTGTGAAGGGGAATAAAACCCCATCGGCTGGCTATTCAATAAAGCGCAATAAAAGGCCTCGGGGTAGTGGCGCTTTACCCAGGCAGAGGCGTAACATAAAAGTGCAAAACTGGCGGAATGGGATTCGGGAAATCCGTAACCACCAAATCCTTTTATTTGATTAAATAAACGCTCGGCATAATCTCGGCTGTAGCCGTTATTTAACATGCCGTCGATAAAGCGCGTTTCAAACTGCAGCAAGCGGCCGTTTTTACCAAAGCTTGCCATGGCTCTGCGCAGTTGGTCGGCTTGGCCACCGCTAAACCCCGCAGCCACCATAGCCAAGCGAATAGCTTGCTCCTGAAAAATCGGTACACCCAGCGTGCGTTCCAATACCTCGGCGATCGCGTCGTTTTCGTAGCTAACGGGTTCTTGTTTATTGCGCCGCCGAATGTACGGGTGCACCATATCGCCTTGAATCGGACCGGGCCTCACAATGGCAATTTGAATCACGAGATCATAAAAACACTGAGGCTTAAGCCTAGGTAGCATGGCCATTTGCGCACGCGATTCAATTTGAAAAACGCCAAGGCTATCGCCATTAGATAACATATTATATGTTTGAAGGTCGTCAGTCGGGATATCCTGTAACTGCATTGTCGGCGCTTTGGGGCCTATGGCATTGAGAGGCTGGCGCAGTTTGTCAATGTAGCTCAGTGATAAACGCAGTGCACTCAATATGCCGAGCGCAAGTACATCGACCTTTAATAAGCCCATAGCTTCGATATCGTCTTTATCCCATTGAATAACTGTTCGTTCTGGCATACTAGCGTTTTCGATGGGGACTAAATCGGCGAGCTTGCGCTCGGTAATCACAAAACCGCCTACGTGTTGTGATAAATGCCGAGGAAAGCCCAATATCTGCTGTACCAAGGAATAAAAAAGTGGCATTAATGCACTTTGCTCGTTAAACCCCGCAGCGCGAATGCGTTGCTCTAAGTCGGCTTTGCGATCCCACCAGGCTAAGGATTTCGCCAAGTGCTCGATTAAGGGTGCGTCGAGTCCTAGCGCTTTGCCCACATCGCGAATGGCGCTGCGTGCGCGATAGGTAATCACTGTTGCGGCTAAGGCTGCGCGTTCGCGAGTATATTTTTGATAAATATATTGAATAATTTCTTCGCGCCTTTGATGTTCAAAATCGACATCAATATCTGGTGGCTCGTCGCGCTCCTTAGAAATAAAGCGCTCAAACAGTACATTAATTTGTTCGGGTGAAATTTCGGTAATAAATAAACAATAACACACCACCGAGTTAGCCGCCGAGCCACGCCCTTGGCATAAAATACCGCGCGCTTTAGCAAAGCGCACAATGTCGTAAACCGTTAAAAAATAGTAGGCGTAATTCAGCTCTTTGATTAATGTTAACTCTCTATTAACTAATTGCTTAACGTCTTTCGATACGCCGTTTGGCCAGCGTTTTTTAACGCCTTGATCAACCAACTGCTGTAGATAGCTATCGGGGTCTATGCCTTTGGGCACGACTTCCTTAGGGTATTGGTAGCGTAAACTATCCAGTGAAAAATAGCAGCGCGAAGCAATATTTAGTGTTTGTTGAATATAGTCATCTGGGTATAGCGCCTGCCAATCTTCTGGTGATTTAAGTACAGCTTCGGCATTGCTGGGTAACGCAGAACCCATGGAGTCCAAGGTGTTGTTATGGCGAATAGCCCATAGGGTATCCAATAACGGTTTACGCTGTTTGGCATGCATTAAAATATGTGGGCAGGCGGCTATAGGGATATTTTTGTGCTGCGCCCAATCTATCCAGGGTGTTAGATAATTCGCTTTAATCCCTTCTAAACGATGGTCGTAACCCAACCAAAGGCGTGCGCCAAAGGCTTTATAAAATTGCGTTGCCTGAGTATTTTGCCAAGGCTGACTTGGGCTTATTAACCAAATAATTAAACAGCGTTGTAAGCGAAAACGTAAATCGTCGAAGTGGGCTTCGTACTGGCCCTTAGGCATGCGCCGGCGGGCTAACGAAATATAACCGGATAATTCACAGTAGGCTTCGGTATCTGGCGCGATAACGACGATACGTGCGCCCGAGCTCAATTTAAAATAACTGCCAATTAAACATTCAATACCACACTCTTTAGCGGCAACATGGGCTTTAACAATACCGGCTAGTGAGCATTCATCGGTAATAGCGATGGCGGAGTACCCAAGCGCTGCCGCCGTTTCGACAAGCTCATGCGGGTGTGATGCCCCGGTTAAAAAGCTGAAATTGCTTTGGCAGAACAGTGGCACCATGAATTATTACTCACCCGATTTAGCCAAATACGCCGTGTATATACCAGCGCTGTTGATGAAGGTCTTGATAGAGCCATAGCAACTGGTGGTCGTCGCGTCTGGCAATGTAGTAATCGCGGGCACATGCCTTTTGCCACCACTGGGTTTGAAGGCGTTCAGCTTGCGAAATAATTTCCAGCAAGCCCTGCCAATAGAGTTGCCCGCCCTTAATATTCACTGCGGCGGGTGGTTCGACTAGCCATAATGGGCGATGTTTATAAGTAATTTCACCAGGTAATTGTGAGTTGGCTTGTTGCAGTACAGATATTTTTTCGGTGCAGGCTTCGGGCAAAATGCCATCTTTACAGCTCACCTTAAAAAATGATGCATCACCCATGCGGCTTTGCAATTTAGCGGCAAGGCGTGCGAGTGATTCTCGGTTGTGCTGTTTGGGCTCGGCCCATAAGGGTTGGCTATTAATTTGTAGTGCTTGTAAGGTGGGGCAGTGCAACTCAAGGCGGTCGACCTCAAAAGGCAGGCCGCGTTGCTCGAGGTGAATACGGGTGATATCGGCCGCCAAGACCGTATCGCTGAAAATGCGCTCGAGGTGGACATCCAGTATTTGATAATCGTGTTGAATATTGTAAAGGCGCCACTGCAAATGCTGAACTTGGCACTGATGCCTCATTAAAAATTCAGCGAGCCGCTGCAGAAGTGCTTCTGTAAGAGTTTGCAACCATTCGAGGCTGCTAATAGGATATTCTGCATCGAGGCCTTCGCAAAAGCTTAATGCTTGTTGATAATAAGCAGGCCGCGCTTTAAACAGTGAGGCTTGCGCCTCGCTGCCGATAACCGCTTCGAGGTAATCGATGCTGCTAGCCGAAAGGCGTTTTTTGATGGCTCGCCACTCGTTGGTGCTGCTGCACAGCTCGCCGAGCCGGTTAAACCCCATCGCTTGAAGGCGATTGCGGTCTTCGCCCAGTGCTGTGATATCAGCAATAGGCAGGGCATAAAGCTGTCTCAGCGCTTCTTGTGCTTGTTCGCCACCCGCCGGTGGTTGGTGAGTAGGGCGGTTACTCGTATAACTCAATAACCATGCCCCTTCGGCGGTATGTGCCCAAGCCCAGTGCGCTTCAATCTCTAGAGTTTGTAAGTGCTTGCGTACTTCTTGTGCTATGCCCTTAGGGCCATTAAACAAACTTAAACAACGTGATACTTCAAGGGCTACACCGTTAGCCCCTTTTTCAATAAGCTGGTTCGCGGGAATGACGTAGGGTGTTACGGCGTAACACGCCTCGCAAAGTTGCTGTAATAGCGCAGCTTCGCAATTAAGATCGCGCGTCAGCAGCGGTGTATTTAACAGTGCCGAGGCTACCGCGCTGGGCATGCCTAGAGTCACACCTTGTGCGGCCGCCGCCTCATTAAAGGCGCAAATACGGAGTTGGTCCGCGACGGCAAGTGGCTGTTCACTAGAGTCGATATTGGCTAATGGCGTTGTTGGTTTCGGCGCTGTTAACAATGCCCTTAACGGCCAGTGTAAACAATGCACCGCTAGCCAAAGTGAAGCCGGTTGCGATGACATTAACCTTGCACCTGTGTCTTATCTTGGCTGAATGCGAGTATATTGGAGCGCGGTTTCAACGCTGCAGAAAGCGAGGCGTGATCGGTGCTGTTTGACGTTGCACGTTGCGTGCTGGGTGAGAATTCTTGCCACAAAGCGGCAATGCTGGATGGCGGTTGCAATGTCACCTGTTGCCCTGCCATACAGCCTTTTTGTTTAAGCAATTGACATTGCAAAGCACCACCGTGCCAGCCTAGTGCTAAGCGCAGTGCGGCGGGTGAACTTTGGCGCTGGCTGAGCCAAGGGCGATGTATCGCATAGGTACCTTTGGCTTCACTGGCCAATAGGTGGCATTTGCGCAGCTCTGGGTAGCTAAGCCTATGCGCCCAAGCGAGCACGCCGCTACAGACTTTGGCTTGGGCAATATCACGCCAGCACGCAAGCCACTGGGCGGTCGTTTGTGGAGTGACTATTAACAACTGATCGAGTAACAGGCCGGCTTGTATCAAGCTTGATGCGTAAGGCAACCATGGTGGATTAATCAGCGCTATGGTGTGGCCTGCCCGCATTTGGTTTTGTAGCCAAGGCAACCACAATAGCCACTCGCTACCACTGCTTTGCAAGGCTAAGTCAATGAGTCCGTCTTCCGGCCAGCCGCCAGCGCGCAAAGCGGCATCCAGCGCTGTAAAACCGGTGGGTTCAGTGGCAATCGCCGTTGCAGCATCTAACTTAAATCCGCGCCATATATCCACACGCGCCAAAGCGCGCGCAAGACGCTCATTGCTTGTGGGTGGAGTTGGCTTAGACATAGCACTCTCATGGTTACTGTATGTATATACAGTATATGCAAGGTGTCGCCCTTCGCCAAGGGAGTGTTCAGATCATTAGGCTATAACGCTCTGGCTGTGTTAATGCACACAAGGTCTAGCACAGGCGGTGGCTACCGTTGGCTGGATAAAGTAGTCTATATAAAAAAGCCGCTGCTGCCTTTTGGGCGAGCAACGGCCTATTGCCAATGCCATTTAACGTCAGTTGTACTAAACCGACATAACCATGCGCAATAACGCGGGACTGTAGTTCTGAACATTCTGGCGAGCAGTAATTTCGTCGTCACCAGCCAATTTTTTAGCCATTAAATCGGCTACCAGTTGTGTCGTCGACTGACTAAACGCTGGGAAATACTCGGCCTGATAAATCAGACTGGGTTCACTGGCCAAAATAAAGCCCGCAAAAAAAACATCGGGCCAAGCATCATTTAAATCACAAAAATCTTCCCACAATGCCAGTACACTAACGGGCTTGGATTTTTCCAATAACAATTCCGCTTGTTGCGGAAAGCGCTCAAATGCCAGCACCCAACAAAAGCGCGATTTAGCCTGATCATTTAAATAATAAAATGCGTCAGCTAAGCGTACCAATAATTCACAGTGTTCGTAAGTTAAGGCTTGATTTAATAATTGCCGCGTTACCGTTTGCCAGTCGGGAATTTGCGCAATGGCATAGCTATTATGTAGTTTAGGTTGCTCGGCGTTGTAAGGCACATTATCTAAATTGCTTGCAATGCGCTTCCAGGCAACTGCTAAATAATCTCTAGCGCCGCGCTGCAATAAGTTTTGTGCAAGTGGTAACACCTCGTCTTCAAGCCCAGCCAGCTCAGCAGCGAGTGCCTCTGGGGCGATATCGATATTATTCGTAATATGCTGACTGTACAGCAATAAGCTTTGATACCCGCCTAGCTTATGATTATTGGGGTTTAATGTTGTTAACTCCTTTATGAGTGAGCTAGCTAGGTCAAACTGTCGATTGGCAAGCGCATCGCACAGTTTGTTTTCTGTAACAATGGCTGAATTATCCATAAATAAGTCGAGCTGCGGTACATCTTGGGCGCGCAACCACTTTTTACAAAAGGCTTCTTGCAAGGCGCTATCGCCGTCGATACGCAAATGCTTGTGCTGCTGGCCATCCCATGCAAAATAGGCTTGATCTTCTTCGCAGAGTTTCAGCTTTTTACACAGTCTATTCGCTTGGGTGGCTAACTCTTTGATGGCGCTCTTATCGAGGCTAATCAAAGGCGTTAAAACGGCTTGTTTGCCATAACGCCACTGCTCGTAATCGCTATAGGCCAAGTAGCTGTTTTCAAGTAGCCAATCCAGCAAGTTAAACTGGCCATGTTGGCCTAAAAATTGGTCTATGGCGGCGATATCTATCATAAGGCGAATCGAAGTTGCGAGTGAGTAGGAAAAGCTTCGATGGTAATGGTTTTGGGCTGGAAAAGGTAGAGTTTGTATGTAAGTGAGTACAAACAAACTGCCCCCGCGAAACGTCACCGATGACGTTTCAGGATGGAGACAGGTCACCCAGCTAAATTTCCTCTGCCCACAAACTCAACAGTTCCTCCAACTTCATCGAAAACTGAGCGCCTGTCTGTTGGGCCTGGTTGTTGATGCTATTGCCGAGTTCAGATTTTCTCGCTTGTAGTGCGGCAATTTTTTCTTCGATGGTGTTTTCAGCAATTAATTTATAAACAAAGACCGCATTTTTTTGCCCAATGCGGTGAGCGCGGTCGGCCGCTTGTTGTTCGGCGGCGCTGTTCCACCAAGGGTCATAGTGAATTACCGTATCCGCCCGAGTAAGGTTTAGGCCTACGCCGCCAGCTTTTAAGCTAATTAAAAAGACGGGGAATTCACCGGCTTGAAATTTATCCACAAGTGCTTGTCGATTGCGCGTTTTACCGGTGAGTAAACCGTAATTTATGCCCTCGGATTCTAGGTTATCCGCTAGGATATCAAGCATGGTGGTAAATTGTGAAAAGATTAAAATCCCGCGGCCTTCAGCTGCCAGCTCTTTGGCCATTGCTATGCAGTGTTGGCGCTTTGCGCTTGGAACCTCTGTCTCTCCCAGTAGTGCAGGATCACAGCAGGCTTGACGCAGCTTAAGCAAGGCGCTTAATACAAACAATTGTTGTTCGCCTTGGTTATCGGTACCTTCCAGGCTTTGTTGTAGCTCTTGCCAAGTATTATTTTTGATGCTTTCGTAAAAAGTGTATTGTTGTTCGCCTAAATCGATGGTTTGTTGTATTTCGGTTTTTTCGGGCAAGTCTTTGGCGACTGCCTGCTTAGTACGACGGAGCATAAACGGTGATATGCGTTGCAATAGTTGCTCTAGCTTTCGGCCGTTACCATCGTTTTCGATGGGTTTTTGAAAATAGAACTTAAACTCATTGAGGCTACCCAAACAATTGGGCATTAAAAAGTTAAGCAATGCCCAAAGCTCAACGAGATTATTTTCCACCGGTGTACCCGATAAACACAGCTTATGCTGTGCTTGAATATTCTTGATTGCACTGTGGGTTTTTGTTCGAGGGTTTTTAATATTTTGCGCTTCATCCAGTATCAGCCAGCTAAAGTGCGTATTGTCGAAGAACTGGGTATCGTTAATAATGAGTTGATACGAGGTGAGTAGAATCTGGTGGCTGCCATTTTGGTAATTTTTTTTCCGATTTGCACCGTGGTGTATGGCAACTTTTAAATGCGGCGCGAATTTTTTGCACTCGTTGGCCCAGTTATGAAGCAAGCTAGTGGGTACCACAACTAACGCCGGTGCGTGTTCCGTTGTATTGGCAAACTCTAAACTGAGATGGGCAATGGTTTGTAAGGTTTTACCTAAGCCCATATCATCGGCAAGCAAGCCATTTACGCCACAGTTTTTTAAATGTTGTATCCAGCAAACCCCTAACCATTGATAAGGTCGTAAGGTTGCGGTTACACCGCAGTCGGCTTGTTCCACCACCTTGGGTGGTTGGCTGAGTTGATGGCTCAGTTCCAGGGCTTCGGTATCACCTTGCCATTGGCAGTTGTTCGGCAATAGGTTTTCAAGCTGTTGCAGGCGCGATTGTTGGTTGCGGTGAAAGCTAAGGCTGCCGCGCCCGTTCACCAATAAATCGCCAAATTCTTCGGTCAGCGAAATTAGATGTTCGCGGGGCATTAGCAATATTCGACCATCACTGAGCTTGAGTTTAATATCGCCGTCTTTATGGGATAGGTTGTACTGCTGAATTTGATCTAACAGAGCAAGCAAATTAATGTTTTCCCGCCGCCCATGTTCATCGCTAACCTGGGCAAAAAGGTCGACTTGCAGCGAACGATCCTGTTCTTTTGTTAATTGACTCAGCCAGTTTTCCGCTTGAATATAGTGGCGTTTAAAGCGCTGATTAATGCGAAAAATAAAACCATTTTTTGTCAGTGATTGTTTTTCTTGAATAAAAAAGTTTTGCCAAACGTTGTCGCTTTGACTGGTATAGCCTTTGGCATTAACATCAAAAGGCTTACAGCTTTTTTTAAAAGGTTTTATGAAGGCCTCTTCAAGTTCTGGTTTGCGCTGAATAACGCAAAGCTGATCCTCTAGCAATACATAATGCGCGGCTTCGTCGTTAGGTCTAAACCAAGTGCAGTAGTTTTTAGAGAGGTAAATAAACTCGAGGCTAACGACATCTAGATTCTGGCCCGACAGCACAGCTGTATCGCATTCGACCGCGCCTCTTACTTGGGTTTGAATAATTGTTGCTGTTTGTACACTTGGCAGAGGTAAGCCTAATTCAGACCAAGTTCGCTGATATTTCTGTAAAAATGCTGGCAGCGCATCGGCGCTTAGAGCGAATGTTGAGCTCTCCAGTGCTGTAAAAATTTCTGTTCGAAGTTGCTCAGATAGCGCGGTGCTCATTTGGCCTGCGCTTGTCGCACACACCAAATCACAAGGCCCAATGCGGGCTTCTTTGTGATTTGTGGTATTTTTGTCTTGCGTTTCCAAGTTTAACAAGGTGAAGTGATCAACGGTTTTAAACAGCTGCGCATCACTCGGTGCATTTGGGCTTAAGTGTTGCTCGCCGTTTGCTTGTTGCTGCCAGCTTAAAATTGTCTGCTTCGATTCAGCCAGTGCGCAAACTTTTATTGGCTCTGCGTTAGTATGGGCCTGAAAATAAACGCGTTCGGTGGCGCATAGGGTTTGCCAAAAACCCTGTATATTTTGCGCCATTGATTGTGGCCAGCCATTCTGTAACGGGCTGGTCAACAGTGCTAATAGCACGGCTTTATCCAGCGCATTAATAAAGGGGGGCGGCAAGGTTATATGTTGGCTTTGGGCGGCGTAGGGTTTGCCGTCGTTGATGGCTTTTTTAATGGCTTCGCCCGATTCAGCTCTATCCCCAACTTTTAATGTCAGTTGTAGGTTGGGTAGGCCTTGGCCGCTACGCGTCTCTTTTATCAATAAAACATAATACAGTTGCAACGCGGCATTGCCGTTACCGTTGGACGACTGTTGTGCGTGCAGTTGGGCCAGAAAACTCATGGAGGGGACTCAATCAAAAAACCGAGCATTATACAGGCCGGCGACGCGTTAAGCGTTATTGTGACTCCGCGACACGCTAAACATGGCGTATCAGGATAAAATTAGCAAGGTGATAGCGCCGCAAAATGCTCTATTTTTGTAATCAACTGATTAGCCAGCGTTTGCATGGCATTGTGGCTTGCCCAAGCTGTATGCGGCGTGATAACCATGCGCGGATTATTGATGGCAGCTTGCATGATGGGTGAGTCTTGTGCGGGCGGTTCTTGTGGTAAAACATCCAGACCAGCACCAGCAATCACACCCGTATTAATCGCGTGGATTAGCGCATCAATATCGACGATTGGCCCGCGGGCGGTATTAACGAGCAAGGCACTGGGTTTCATGATTTCTAGCTCGTCTGCGCCAATTAAGTGTTGGGTGGAATCGGTAAGAGGGCAATGAACCGAAACAATATCCGATGTTTTTAGTAGGTGGCTTAATATAATGCAGCGACCGCCGCCAACCTCTGTGCGGCCGCTCGGGCTGTAATACTGAACTTCCATCCCCAGTGCGGTAGCCAATCGAGCTGTGGCTCTAGCAATATTGCCTGTCCCAATTAAGCCCAATGTTTTACCGTGCAAACTACCAATCGCCGGCATCTGATCCAAAAAGAAGCAAAATTGTCCGCTTTTTTGCCACTCGCCCTCACCAATCGCTTGCTGGTAGGCTTTAAGCTGTTTGCAAAGTGTGAGCATTAGCATCAATGCGTGTTCGGCGACGTCTTGCGTTGCGTAGTCGGTAACATTAGCCACTACGACGTTGCGAGCTTGGCAAGCGTCTACGTCGATCACATTGGTCCCCGTGGCGGCAACGGCAATGTATTTGAGGTGGGGGCAGTTATTAAGCACCGCTTCATCGATAACCACCTTATTGGTAATCGCAATATGGGCCGCTTGCAAGCGCTCGGACGTTTGTGTTGGTGAGGTTTGTGGGTACTCCGTCCAGCAGTGCGCGAAGCGAGGTTTTGGAAACTTAACGCTGGGGCCTAGTGTTGCGCGGTCGAGGAAGACAATATTCATAATAAGTTGCTGTAGTATGAAAATTATTGGTACGAGGAAAGTCTATTTCAAACTTAAAAGGAGAAGGTAATCCCAGCTTTTAGCCCTCTTGCCTTAACTTTGAATGGTGAGTCGTAGTCGCCCTGTGGGCAGTTTGTCGATCCGGCCTCGTCACTACAGGTGTCGAACTCATCAACACGGCGAAGCTGTAATTGATAGTCTCCAGTATTATCATAACGGCTCGATAGGTCGTTCTCGTAAGTGTAGCGGAATAAGCCGAGATCCACTTGAACGTGCTTAACCGGCGTCCAATGAAATCCGAGACTAGCCATATGGCTGCTACGAGAACTATCAAAATGACCGCCTGTAATGCCACCGCTCAGAGCTAATTCTGGGTGAAATTTGTACTTCACATAAGAATCAACGGATAGTCCGAATTCATCGATAACCCCGATATTGATTTGCCGGCTACGATTGCCAAGCATCAAATCACCATTTAAGTGACGTAAACCGCCACCTAAGTTGACCTCTAAAAAATCATTATTGACTGGGCTAGCCATTAATACTAAGCCGAAGTCTCGAATTTCAACATCTTTATTGAGGTTGTCTGGCCCTTCCCAAATAATGTCGTCGACTCTTAGAACGTCGCGCCCCGTCGATCTGCGCTGGAGCGCTTGGCTATCAGACAAGCTAATACGGTTAACTTGTCCCTGTAGCATCAGCCGAGTGTTAAGTCTGGCCTCGAAGTTCACGCTGTATGCGATGGTATCATCGTCGTGAACACTGACCTGTTGATTGCGGTCGTACGAACCGGCACCGCAACCACAAATGCTGATACATAGTGTTGCCCAGGCCGCTATTTTTGCTATGGGGGCGTGATCAAACTTCATAATTCGGCGTCCATACTTAATAGTTATCGGTATTGTCTGTAAGCGCTATTATCCGCTCATAGTCAAATTGTGACGAGCCCAAAATAAAAAACCGCACACTTTTTCAAGTGAACGGTTTTTTTAAAGCCGAAGGTAGAGAATAAACTATCGACGCCCACTAACAAGCATAGTTGCCCTCTTTGCGTCGGCGCTCGCACTCTTTTCGAATGTTTTCACAGGCTGTAACCCGACCAGGCGAGGTTGGATTTTGCCGAGTGCACTCATCGCGTTTGGCGGCTAATTCGGCGTTTTCAAGCCCCGCTAACTTGCCGCCACCACAAGCGGCTAGAAAAGGGAGCATAGCGCCTAACACTATCAAGCGGATAAGCATGTTGGTCTCTCTTGAGTAAATTATTTATGTGTCGATAAAACACCTACAAGGTTACTTTAGATTAGACCAGCATTGTCGTTATCGCAAAAAGTGCTTATGCAGCTTCGTTATTTAAAATGCCGTTATTTAAAACCTAGGGCGACTAATTTTCGTCGACATCGTCCATATCAACTTGGCCACTCAGGCGCCGCCGGATATGAGACCAGCTCATGCCGATGCCCAAGCTTACGGAGATAATCACCAGAGCAATCCAAGCCATCGCGTTCATGTTTTTCCAATCGAACCAGCCGAGGTCGATAAACAACCAAACCAAGCAACCTTGCAGCAAGATCGCTAAACCAATGCCCAGTGCCCCGAGCGAGCGAAACGTTGCGCGAATAAACATTGCCCAACCAATCAACAAAGCGATACCGGCGAGTGCGACATAGGGGGTTAGCGACGGGAACAACGACTTTAACCAGTGGAAGTAGGAGTAGCCGGTGGGGTTGAATGTCGCCACGACCAGAACAAACGCAAAGCCAATGCGCATAAACAAAGCGGGCCATGAGAAGTTGTGCATTTGAGTTACTCCTTGTCGATAAGATGGTTAACAATAACGCGGCTGGGTTAGCGCTGTGTTGGCAAGGTTGCCATGGTGGTTTCAATCCAGTGCTCGACTTCGGCGGTCAGGTCGCGGCTGGTCTTATTTGCGCTGTCGATAGGTTGGCCAATCACAAATTGAATAGTACCTGGGTATTTTGTGAATGTCTTATTTGGCCAATAAAGCCCAGCGTTCATGGCGATGGGCACAACTTTTGCGCCGCTTGCTATAGCAATTTCGGCACCACTGCGAGCGTATTTGCCGCGCTCGCCGGCTTCCATACGCGTGCCTTCGGGAAACAGGATGATATTCAACCCATCTTTTATGCCCTCGATACCGCCAGCCTTTACTTGCCGAAGGGCATCACGAGGGTTTTCGCGATCAATCGCGATAGGCCTTAAACCCGCTAAGCCCCAGCCAAAAAAGGGAATATCCAGTAATTGCTTTTTTAGAATCGTCGAGGCTGGGAAAAACAGAATTTGCAGGTATAAGGTTTCCCAGGTGCTTTGGTGTTTGGATAGCACCACCATAGGCTCGCTGAGCCCGTCGAGGTTTTCGCGGCCAATGACTTCGTACTTTACGCCACAAATCCATCGCGCCAAGGCGATAACAAGATGGCACCAGCTGATAATAATGCGGTGTCGAGTCACTTGAGAAAGGCCGCCCAGCAATAGCGACGTAATGCCATAAACCACTGTCAATACGGTACATACAGCCACAAAAATAGAGGTGCGGATAAGCGCTAGCATGAAGGATCCTGTTAACCTAAAAATTTTATTGACTCTCCTTCGCATGAACCTTGGGTTCATGATAGGCACATCCTGTACCTTCTATGTAACGCCAACGAGCTTCCCCATTGGCGTTAATAGATTTAACGGCCGGAGCACTGGGTGGATTATTTAACCACCAAGCATGAAATGTCAGCAACTTCGCCAAACAGGGCGCCAAGTTGTTGCAATAATGCCAAACGGTTGTTGCGCACGGCGATGTCATCGGTCATCACCATCACATCGGTAAAAAAGGCATCAACCGGCTGTTGTAGGCGCGCTAACACGTGTAATGCCGTGGTGTAATCGGCTTTGGCGAACAATGGCGCCACTTCGTCGCTCAGTTTCGCGACTTCCCTCGCCAGCGCTTTCTCGGGTGCCAGCTCAAGCAATTGCTGATTGATCGCCGCCGAAGGCGCACCGTTTTTCGCCAAAATATTCGCAACCCGTTTGTTGGCTTCGGCCAATGCTAGAGCTTCTGGCAATTGGCGGAAGGCATCCACGGCATGCACGCGGTTGTTAATGTCCAGTGGCACCGTTAAGCCTTTAGCGCTAACGGCTTGGAATACCTCGGGCGCAATACCGGCTTCGCCATACCACGCTTTGAAGCGGTCCAGCATATAGTCCAGCGCAAGGCTTGCAGTTGCGTCGCCTTTCGGCAAGCCGCCTTCGATCGCTTGGTTATATTGACTGGTGGCTTTTTCGAGCAATGCTTTAAGGTCCAGTGGGTAACCTTTTTCGAGCAAAATGCGCAGTACCGAAATACTGGCGCGGCGCAGGCCGAATGGGTCTTTACTGCCTGATGGCGTTTGGCCCAAGCCAAAAATACCGGCAAGGGTGTCGATGCGATCGGCCAGCGCGATTAAGGCGCCGGAATTTGTTGTTGGTAAGCTATCGCCCGCAAACTTTGGTAGATATTGCTCGCTAAGGGCTTTGGCGACTTCGGCTGGCTCGCCGTCGTTGTTGGCGTAGTATTCGCCAGCAATACCCTGCAGATCGGTAAATTCGTAGACCATGCTGCTCACTAAGTCAGCTTTGCTAAGTTCGCCAGCGCGTTTTGCCAGCGCAGTATCAAACCCTAACTGCTCAGCCATATAGGTCGCTAAACCGGCGATGCGCTCGGTTTTATCGAATACGCTGCCTAACTTGCCTTGGAAGGTCACGGTACGCAGCTTTTCGCGGCGCTCGACCATCGGCGTTTTTTTATCGGTTTCAAAAAAGAAGGCCGCGTCGGCCAAGCGTGGACGGATGACTTTTTCGTTGCCGGCAATCACCTGAGCGGGGTCTTTGCTTTCGATATTGGCAATCGTAATAAAGTGGGGCAGCAGTTTGCCGTTGCTATCAACCACGTGAAAGTACTTTTGGTGCTCCGCCATCGACGATACCAAGGCTTCCGCAGGCACCTGTAAAAACTCGGTATCGAAGTGACCGGCTAAAGCAACGGGCCATTCGTTTAAGGCGGTGACTTCGTCAAGTAGGTCTTCACTGATTACGGCTGTGCCGCCCAGCTTCTCACCTTCGGCTTTTACTTGCTCGGCGATCAGCGCTTTGCGTTCTTCAAAGCTGGCCATCACGTAGCCTTCGCGTAGCGTTTTGGCATAGCTTGTAGCGTGAGTGAGCGTTAACTCAGTGTTGGCGTGAAAGCGGTGGCCTCGGCTCGTGTTGCCGGCCGTTAAATCTAAAATGTTGGCCGGAATCACTGTGTCGTCCCACAGCATGGCTAGCCAATGCACCGGGCGCACAAACTCGGTTCGGCTGGCGCCCCAACGCATGCGTTTGCTAATCGGCAAACCGGCTAAGGCTTTTTCGACCAAACTGGGCATTAGCGCAGAGGTGGGCTCGCCGCCGCTTTGGCTTGTATGCTGTAATTTTTCTTCACCGCCATCCATGCCGGTGGCGAGGTTGTTAACGTCTAGGCCATTCTTTTTGGCAAAGGCTTCGGCGGCTTTAGTTGGCGCGCCGTCTTTAAAGGCAACGCGCGTTGGCGGGCCCCACGCGGTAATCTCTTCGACCGGTGTGGTGGCGGGCAAGCCTTCAATCAGCAGGGCTAAACGGCGCGGTGCGGCAAAGGGTGTGTGGTCGCCAAAGGTGATGTTGGCCGCTTTTAAACCGGCGCAAATACTTTGCGTGAAGGCCTCAGATAATCCCTTAAGGGCGACCGGCGGTAGCTCTTCGGTACCTAATTCAACTAAAAATGCGTGGCTCATTAGGCTTTGTCCTCTGCGGCTAATTTGGTGAGTACTTCGTCGCGTAAATGGGGGGGCGCGAGTGGGAAGCCGAGTGTTGCACGCGCTTGTAAGTAAGCGTTTGCTACGTCGCGAGCCAGTGTTCTTACCCGAAGAATATAGCGCTGACGCTCGGTAACAGAGATCGCTTGGCGGGCATCTAAGAGGTTAAAAGCGTGTGAAGCTTTCATCACCATTTCATAGGCGGGCAGTGGCAGACCAGCCTCGATCAATTTGGCCGACTGTGCTTCGCACTCGTCAAAGGTGGCGAACAGCGCATCGACATTGGCGTGATTAAAGTTGAAGTCACTCATTTCCACTTCGTTTTGATGAAACACATCGCCATAAGTCACCGGCGTGCCATCGGGGCCAATCGTCCATATCAAGTCGTAGATGGAATCGACGTTTTGCAGGTACATGGCTAAGCGCTCAAGCCCATAGGTGATTTCACCGCTGACGGGATAACACTCAATGCCGCCCACTTGTTGGAAGTAGGTAAATTGCGTGACCTCCATGCCATTCAACCACACCTCCCAGCCTAAGCCCCAAGCGCCGAGCGTGGGCGACTCCCAGTTATCTTCGACAAAACGAATATCGTGCACGTTGGTATCGATGCCAAGTTTTTGCAGGCTGCCCAGGTACAATTCTTGAATATTACTGGGCGAAGGTTTGAGGATAACCTGAAATTGGTAGTAGTGCTGCAAGCGGTTGGGGTTCTCGCCGTAGCGGCCGTCTGTTGGGCGACGGCAGGGCTGTACGTAAGCGGTATTCCACGTTTCTGGGCCTATTGCGCGCAAGAAGGTCGCGGGGTGGAACGTGCCTGCGCCCACCTCCATATCCAGTGGCTGCATCAAAACGCAGCCCTGCTCGGCCCAGTAGGTTTGAAGGGCTAAAATTAAGCCTTGAAAGGTCGCTGCGGGGTTAGCCGCGTTGGTCGAAAGAGTCACAAAGTCACCTAGCGAATGAGGTAAAAACAAAAGGCGGTGATTATAACGATATTGTGGGGGGATTGCTTGTTAGGGCCGTTTTCCCATACTAAAAGCGACTTGTCAGTTGCTAAGCCCAAGGACTTACTTAATAGAAACGTAACGATTCAGCGGCTCACTAAAGCGCGTACTCTTGTGACGCCACCTTGGGACGGTGGCGCGAGGAAAAGCCCTTTAGCTTCTACACTTCCCGTACCAACCCGTCCGGTATTTGTTGCCGAATTTGCTCGTGAAATGCCGGTAGCTTCGACCAGTGCAGGCCGCACTTAACATGGTGCGCCGTGTGATAGCCCAAGTTCCATGCATACCAGTTATTAATTTTGGTGGCATCGTTGCGGGTGGCTTCATAGGGGTTTTGGGTATCCAAGCCTCGATGGTGGTCCACGGTGGCGTACACCAATAAAAACAGCTGGATCACCATCGGAACGATAAAAATAATAAGCGCTTTCACGGGCGAAAGCACGATAAAGGTGGCGAGCAGCGTCAAACACAGCGCCAGCCAAAACTTGAACTTTTTAAGGATTTTGGGGTGCTGTTTGCCGACACGGAATATCTCCGAATACACCTTAAAAGTATTAATCACCGTGTATTCCACTGCGCCCATGGTCGAGCCATCTTTGCGCCGCCAAGAGCAGGTATCCTCTTTGTCACCCAAATAATTCATATGGTGGCCTAAGGTGTGGTGGAGCACCCAAGCCCAAGGGCCGCAGCCGGTATTAAAAAACAAAGCGACTTCAAACAGGCGGTTGCACGCGCCAGATTTAAATATAGGTAGGTGCTGTTGGTTGTGGTTGACCGCCGTGGCCGAGCCTTGAGCGACAGTCATCAAAAGTGCGCATAGGGCAACAATATAGAGGTTGTCGATAAGAAAGAAGAGCACAAGTTGAGCAGCGAATAACGCCAATACTAAGAAAATGGCGGGTATATCTTGTTTGTATCGAATCATAAAAAAAGTGAACACATCTTAAGAAAAAGTAGGCTTGTTGGAGCCCGTGAATGCTGCGTGGAACCATGAGGATAGCTGAGAGGGCGGCCACTGCCAGCAAGAAGGCCTACCATGAGGCGCCGCATCGCGGGAATGTGCCTTTATCGTGATAAACGGTCGGGGATTATCCGCGAACTTAGTGATAAAGCGAGGAAAACCTCAAAGGCTTGGCAAATGTTTGAACTTGAGCAGTATGCTCTCGGTGAGTCGTCGCTTGCGCGCAAGGTATCTTCATTTGGCGTGAGTAGGCCGGATATCGGCAAAGCAACTACCGTCCAGATAAGCGCTTTGCTATGGTGGGCGGCAAAATAAGACAGCGTAGATAGGTTTTCCCATGGTTAATAAGCACCCATCGCAAGCTGGCGCCCCATCGCGCCGGCAATTTATTAAACAGGCCTCAGTCGGCGCGATGGCTGGGCTTTGCTCGAGCATGGCATTGGCCGGTAGCGATCGTTACCAAGATGGCGCAGCGCCGGTTCACTACCCCGACCCCGATATTATTGCCTTAGACAAGCGTTTTTCCTATCGCATTGGCAATGCGGCCATACAGCGATTGCATACCGGCATGCGGTGGGCAGAAGGGCCCGCTTGGAATGGCGTGGGTCGGTATTTGGTGTGGAGCGATATACCCAATAACCAACAGTTGCGTTTAACGGCAGAGAATAATCACGTTTCTGCCAATTTTCGCTCACCGTCTCACTTTAGCAACGGCAACACCTTCGACTTACAAGGTCGACAAATCAGTTGTGAACACCTAGAGCGCCGCGTCGTGCGTTATGAAACCAATGGTTCGGTTACCGTGCTGGCAAAAGCCTTTGATGGCAAAAGCCTTAACGCACCTAACGATGTGGTGGTTAACCCGTTAGACGGCAGCATTTGGTTTACCGACCCAGGCTACGGAAGTTTAGGCGTTTACGAAGGCACTAACGCCAACAATGGCTCGTCGCAGCCCTATCAGAAAGAAGCCGTGTACCGCATCGATGGCACGACCGGTGCGATGACTAAAGTCACCGACGAAGTTTACAAGCCGAATGGCTTATGTTTTTCCCAAGACTACAAAAAGTTGTACGTCGCCGACTCTGGGGTTTCTCATTACGCCAAAGCCGTCGGTGAAATTAAAGTTTGGGATGTTGCGGGCGCTACCCTGAACAAGGGTCGGCGTTTTACGTTAACCGAATATAAAAAACAAAAAGGCATTGTCGACGGTATTCGTTGCGATACCGATGGCAATATTTGGGCAGGTGCCGGTTGGGCTGGGCGCGGTTACGATGGCGTCCATATTTTTGCGCCCGATGGCGACCGTATTGGGCAAATCGTATTACCGGAAATTTGCTCTAACCTTTGTTTTGGTGGCAAGCATCGCAACCAACTATTTATGACCGCCAGTCAGTCGCTTTACAGTGTCTACGTAGGCGCTCAAGGCGCGCACTTTTGCTAATGCCGTCGTTGTATTAGCCCATAATTTTTTGCGCCATTTGTGAATAGGTTTCGAGCTTAAAAACAACATCGGAAAAGTGCGTATGTGATGGCCAGTAAATCGCGGTCGCCGCAATGCCTGCGCCGAACGCTAGCGCACTTTTCCAGTTTTTATAATCGAATAATTTAAAGGCCGTGCCAAACGAACGCTTAATGCTGATACCCATAAAATCGACGGCGTAAACTTCGTCCAGCAATAAATGTAAGCAATAACCAAAGCCGGTAAAAAAGCCAATAAACCAACTGGCCGAGGCGCGCAGGCCAAGCTGTGAGGTTACTGCGGTTAATAAGCCGGCAAAAAATAGCGCTGCAATCACTGAGTGAAAAATGCCTCGATGTACCGTAAATAGCTCAAAAATATTGCGTACCACAAAATGCATGGCGAGGAACACCAGTGCACAGCCGGCCCAGACCCACGCCAGCGGCCAATAATGAATTCCCACCACCGTTGCCAAAACACAGACGATAATACTCAGCACCCCAAACACAATAGACAGGCTATGGGAGTTGTCCGAGTCAATGTCTGGCAATATGCCACCGACCGAGCCGGCTAACCAACACAATACCGCTTCTGTTGGTGTTAAATGCTGAGCGCTTAAAAAAAGCGTGCTGAGTAGTCCACTGCCAATGGTGGAAAATTGAATATGGGTATTAAAGTTAGCCATTGAATCGTCTTGTGAGAAGCCCGCGCTAGATGAGTGCGCCATACTTTGAAAGGTTAGCCAAGGGCTGATGCCCAGCTCGTCTCAAATGCCCTTAGTTTACACCGGTGTTTAGTTGTCGTAAAAGCTGCGATACTCAGCACGGTTTTTGTGTAATCACACCCCATCCAACAAGAGAGGACTTCATGGCAATTACCGCATTGAAAGGCAACCCCGTACAGACCAATGGCGACCTTCCCGTCGTAGGCTCCACTTTGCCAGACTTTACCTTAAGTAAAGTTGACCTCAGCGACCTTACCTACAGCGAATTGGCCGACAAACGCATTATCTTTAACATCTTTCCAAGTGTAGATACCCCAACGTGTGCACAATCGGTGCGAACCTTTAATGAAGAGGTCGGCCAGCTCGATAACACGGTTGTGGTCTGTGTCTCCCAAGACTTACCGTTTGCGATGGCTCGTTTTTGTGGCGCAGAAGGGCTAGATAATGTGATCTCGGCGTCCGCATTTCGCTCAACGTTTGCAGAGGACTTTGGCGTTAGGTTAATGGAGAGTAAATTGGCGGGTTTAACAGCCCGTGCGATTATTGTGGTTGATACCGACGGCAAAATTCTGCATACCGAGCTGGTGCCAGAAATTTCCAGCGAGCCCGATTACGCAGCCGCTAAAGCCGTTCTGTAGTTTTAAACGGCGACCATGCGTTTAAGCGCAAGGGCTTTGTTACGCCTTGTGCTTACCACAGAGGGCATTTTTTGGCAGAATGCCCTTTTGCGGATTCTGTGTTCTAACTTATGCCATCGCTATATGAAAAAACCGTCACTTGCTTTGTCAAAGGCCTTATTGCCACGGTTGGGCGCTTACCACTGTCTTGGGCCAGAGCGATAGGCGCACTCACCGGTCACCTGTCGTTACTATTTCAAAGCCGCATGGCCGTTATTACCGCGCAAAATATTGCCTACTGCCTGCCCGAATTATCCGTTGCGGAGCAAAAAAAGCTGGTTCGCGCTAGCGTTTTAGAAACGGGCCGCTTGGCCTTAGAAACCGCCGTGATATGGACGCACAAGCCAGCATGGGTGGAAAATAAAATCACCCATAAAACGGGTGAACACCTTATTACCACTGCCCAAGCACAGGGCCAAGGTGTGCTGATTTTGGCGCCGCATATCGGCAATTGGGAAGTGCTTAACTACTATCTCGCATCGCTGGCCGAAGTGACTAACATGTATCAAAAGCCAAAAGCCATTGGTATGAATGAAGTGCTGCTCGATGTGCGCACCCGCTGTAACGCCAAGTTGGTCGCCACCGACCGCAAAGGCTTGATGACGATTTTAAATGTGCTTAAAAAGGGCGGAATGTCTGGCATATTGCCCGACCAAACCCCTAAGGACGACGCCTCTGGCTTGTTTGCGCCCTTTATGGGGCACCATGCATTTACCATGACACTGGCCAACAAACTGATTAAAAAAAGCGGTTGCAAGCCATTGTTTGCTTACGCCAAGCGTGTGCCGAGTGGTTTTGAGGTTGTCGTGCAAGAAGCGCCAGCGGCCATACACAGCGATGACGAGCAAACTGCGGTCAATGCGCTGAGCGAAGGCATAGAGCGTTGCGTGCGCGCCGTGCCGACTCAATATCAGTGGGAGTACAAGCGCTTTAGAAAGCGCTTGCCAAACGAGCCCGACCCCTATCTAAAATCGTAACTATTAATGACTAACTATTTTTTCGTAAAATTTTTAACTATTTTTATTTGAGATTTACCATGGAAAAAGTTTTTGAAACCGTACTTTACCGCTCGCGCTGGCTGTTAGCGCCAATTTATTTTGGGCTATCTTTAGCCGTTATTGCATTGGCAATTAAATTTTTTCAGGAGGCCTTTCACTTATTTACCCATATTCTCACTATTGCTGAAACGGACCTCATTCTTGTCACCCTATCGCTTATCGATATTGCCATGGTTGGTGGTTTGTTGATTATGGTGATGATGAGTGGTTATGAAAACTTCGTGAGCCGCATTGATATTAACGACGACGAAGAAAAACTC
>DATBNJ010000004.1:0-30948 GCA_036554385.1 Marinagarivorans sp.
TAAAAGTGCACTTTTAAACTGGTGTAGAAGCCGTCTAAAGTGGCGTCCGAGTATAAGCCTTCTAGGTCATCTGCTTTGAGGCTTGAACGTCGGTAGCCTAGCGCTAGCCCTAGCTCCGTAACCGTCATGTCAAAATCGTACCCCGCTTCGACCTCGAAGTCTAAAACCTTATTTCCGCTATAGGAAACTGCGTTACCGCGACCCGCTAAAAATAGCCCTGAAAGTGGTAGATCAAAGCGGATTTCGCTATAAAGCATAGGCACGACGAAGTCGATATCCGTAGTTTGTGATAATGGGGGTACGATACAGCGTCCGCTAGACGCTACATTGAGGTTTTGAGCGCTGCAGCTGCCTCCGACGAGGAGTGACGGTATTTCCTCTGTATAGGTGGATTCGATGAACTCACCCGTCATTTGACGAATAGTCAAACCAACGTCCAGGTTAACCCAGTTATCGAGGACTTCGTAATAAAGTGATAAATCGAGGGCGTCAATGTTCAATGTGGTATGAATATTTTGTGCAATGTCCCACGAAACGATAACGTCCTTATCGTTGACTTCAATAATTTGGTCGTATCGCCGGCTGTTAATTTCTGATGGGCTAGAGCCGCTATCTTCGATTTTAGTATAGCCGAGTCGAATATTCGGCAGCAGTGGTATCGGGTGTTCGAATGCAATATGCCCAAAATACTGCCCGTTTTTTTCAAAGCCACGCTCTTTAAAGCTGGGGACTCCCCAACCGTACTCGTTTCTTTCTGCGAGCTTGGCAGTGCCCGCAATCTCACCACTAAACGTACTTTGCCAACTCGCTATCGACCCATGCACACCGATAAAGTCCGCCAATGCGCTAGGTGAGCTTAAAACAATTGCTGAGGCTAATAGTTGTTTTTTCATTATTATCACCTTGTGTTCAATTGCATTCGTTATAGCAGAAACAAACCTAGGAGTCTGTGATCAAGTTTTAATGCTTTGACGCCGTTGGCGAACGCGCATTCAATCGGTTTATAAAAGCATTTGCCGCGTTGCTCGTGGTGCGACCGGTATGACGAATCAAGCCTAGGTCACGCTCCAGCGCAATGCCATCCACGTGCAGCACTTTTAGCTGCTCATCTACCATACTCGTTGGTAGCACACTCCAGCCCAAGCCAACGGAACACAGCATTTTGATGGTTTCTAAAAAGTTCGTAGCCATGCTGATATTAAGTCCAAGCCCCTGTTCATTAAAGAATCGGTGGATCAATTGACCGGTATAGGTATTCAAGTCGGGCAAAATTGCCGGTCTTTGACTCAGCTCGGCCAGCGTGCAGTCAGCCGCTAAGCTATGTTGACGGCTGGTGGCAAAGACCAACGGATCGCGCCAAACAGCGGTGGCCGCTAACGGTGGCTCAACGCGCGGCGGTAAAGTCACCAAGGCTAGCTCGCATTTGCCCTGCAGGACGCGTTCACAAGCAACTTCCGAGTCCAAGAACTCAAAGCGTAAGTTAACTTTGGGGTAGTGCTCGGCAAAGTCTCGCAGTACCGGTGGCAGTTTATGTAAGCCAATATGATGGCTGGTCGCCACGTGTAGATCACCGTGCACTTCTCCGCTTAAGTCTCTTACCGATCGAGTGGCATCGTCGATATCGGCTAAAATTTTTTGTGCTTTTGGCAGCAACGTCTTGCCCGCTTCGGTGAGCTGAACTTGTTTGCCAAGGCGATCAAATAGCCGAGTATCTAGCGATACTTCCAGCGCACTTATTCGTTTGCTAATCGCAGGTTGCGTGACGAACAGCTTCTCCGCGGCCAGCGAAAATGAGCCATATTCGCTGACGGTAACAAATGACTTGATTGCATCGATATCCAAGGTGCCTCCAGCTTCTATTCCTATTTGGAATCCACTTCATAAAAATAATGAATTGGAGTTATTGTATGCTTGTCGGTTAAAATTTCAACAAGCTGGCAGTGGCGTGGCTTTTTCAGCCGTTACCAGCGCAACGATTCACCACCGCGAAACTAGGAAACAACAATGGCCGGTAAAACCTTATATGACAAATTATGGGATATGCATGTCGTCTCGCAGCGCGACGATGGCTCGGCATTAATCTATATTGACCGCCATATCGTGCACGAAGTGACCTCGCCACAAGCATTCGAAGGCTTGCGATTAGCCAATCGCAAGCCTTGGCGCATTGATAGCGTGGTTGCAACCCCCGACCACAATGTGCCGACAACGGCGCTTGAACGCGCCGGTGGCATTGCGGGCATTGCCGATCCCACCTCTAAAATCCAAGTGCAAACACTCGATGATAATTGCGATGAATTGGGCATATTAGAATTCAAAATCAACGATCAGCGACAAGGTATTGTGCACGTAATTGGCCCCGAATCCGGCGCCTGTTTGCCGGGTATGACGATTGTCTGTGGCGACTCGCATACCTCGACTAACGGTGCTTTGGGTGCGCTTTCAATTGGTATAGGCACCAGCGAAGTCGAGCATGTGTTGGCGACCCAGTGTTTGGTGGCTAAAAAAATGAAGAATATGTTAGTGCGTGTCGATGGTCAGTTGGCCCCGGGCGTTACCCCTAAAGATGTCGTACTCGCCATAATTGCAAAGATCGGCACGGCCGGCGGCACCGGTTGTGCGATAGAGTTTGGCGGCGATGTGTTCAAAGCTATGAGCATGGAAGGCCGTTTAACCGTCTGCAATATGGCCATTGAAGCTGGGGCGCGTGCCGGTATGGTTGCGGTTGATGACATTACTCTCAATTACGTTAAAGGGCGTCCTTTTGCCCCGAAAGGCGAACTTTGGGATCTCGCGGTTGCGCAGTGGCGCGAACTGCACAGCGATGAGGGTGCCGAGTTTGACCAAGTCGTGGTCTTAGACGGTGCCGAAATAGAACCGCAGGTCAGCTGGGGGACTTCACCCGAAATGGTCGTACCGGTTAGTGGCAAGGTTCCAAACCCAGCGACAGAGCCTGACAGCGTTAAAAAATCGGGCATCGAGCGGGCATTGCAATACATGGGCTTAAAGGCCGATCAAGCGATAGGTGATATACCTGTGGACCGCGTTTTTATCGGCTCGTGTACCAATTCACGCATTGAAGATATGCGCGCAGCGGCAGCCGTAGTGAAAGGCCGTCAAAAGGCCGCGACGGTTAAAGAGGCCATTGTGGTACCGGGTTCCGGATTGGTTAAAGAGCAAGCCGAGGCCGAAGGTTTAGACAAGGTATTTGTTGCCGCCGGTTTTGAATGGCGTCAGCCTGGCTGCAGTATGTGTTTGGCGATGAATGCCGACCGTTTGGAAGAGGGCGAGCACTGCGCCTCGACCTCTAATCGCAACTTCGAAGGTCGACAAGGCTATGGTGGCCGCACGCACTTGGTCAGCCCTGCGATGGCCGCTGCCGCTGGCGTCGCCGGACGTTTTGTCGATGTGCGCAAAATGATGCAAGAAGGAGAGCAAGTATGAGAGCTTTCACCCAGCATAAAGGGTTAGTCGGCCCAATGGATCGCGCGAACGTCGATACCGACCTGATTATTCCCAAACAGTTTTTAAAGTCCATTAAGCGCACTGGCTTTGGTGCCAATGCCTTTGACGAGCTGCGTTATTTGGACGAAGGCTCGCCGGAGAAGCCCAATGAAGGTCGACCGTTAAACCCCGCGTTTCCGCTGAATGAGGCGCGCTATCAAGGTGCAAGCATTTTATTAACGCGCAAAAACTTTGGTTGTGGATCGAGTCGCGAACACGCCCCTTGGGCTTTGGACGAGTATGGCTTTAGAGCCATTATTGCGCCGAGTTTCGCGGACATTTTTTATAACAACTGTTTTAAAAATGGCATGCTACCGATCGTGTTGCCCGAGGCCGTTGTCGATCAGCTGTTTCGAGAAATGTACGCCCAAGAAGGCTATAGCCTGATCGTCGACTTGGACAAGCAAGTGGTCGTTAAACCCAGCGGTGAAGCCTTTGCGTTTGAAGTTGACGCATTTCGTAAGCATTGCCTGTTAAACGGGTTTGACGATATTGGGCTTACTTTACGAGACGCCGATAAGATCACGGCGTATGAACAGGCGCGCAAAACGACGTCGCCTTGGTTGTTTAATTTCGGCAGCTAGCGGTTGCTCTTTATTGATATTGGAAGTTATTAAAATGCCAAAAATTATAGTATTGCCCGGCGACGGTATCGGGCCTGAGATCGTCACCGAAGCTGTTAAAGTGCTAAAGGCCGTCGATGCCAAGTACGGGCTTGATTTAAGCTATGACGAAGATCTTCTCGGCGGTGCTGCCATTGATGTGCACGGGGTGCCCTTGGCCGATAGCACCTTAAATAAATGCAAAACGGCGGATGCGATCCTAATGGGGTCTGTGGGCGGACCCAAATGGGACAACATCGAAGCTGCCAAGCGCCCTGAAAAAGGCCTGCTCAAGCTGCGCTACGAGCTTGGTCTGTACGCCAACTTGCGACCGGCAATTTTATACCCCCAGCTAGCAGACGCCTCTTCACTGAAGCCCGAGGTTGTCTCGGGTTTAGATATCCTCATAGTACGCGAGCTAACAGGCGGCATCTACTTTGGTGAGCCCCGCGGTATTCGCGTGCTCGAAAACGGTGAAAAACAAGGGTTTAACACCTATGTTTATGCCGAGCACGAAATTGAGCGCATTGGGCGAACCGCGTTCGAGATGGCACAAAAACGCAGCAAAAAAGTGTGCTCAGTCGATAAAGCCAATGTCTTGGAGGCGACGGTACTGTGGCGCGAAGTGATGGAACGTATTGCCCCTGAGTACCCTGACGTAGAGCTCAGCCACATGTATGTCGACAATGCGGCCATGCAGTTAGTACGCGCGCCTAAGCAGTTCGACGTTGTGGTGACCGGCAATATGTTTGGCGATATCCTTTCTGATACCGCGGCAATGTTGACGGGTTCTATCGGCATGTTGCCGTCGGCCTCGTTGAACCAAACGGGCGCTGGGTTATATGAGCCCGTGCACGGCAGCGCACCGGATATTGCAGGTCAGGGCATTGCTAACCCCTTGGCGACTATTTTGTCGGCGTCCATGATGCTACGGTACTCGTTAGGTCAATCCCAAGCGGCGGATGCAATCGAAGCCGCGGTAGGGCGAGTATTAGACAAAGGCCTGCGCACGGCAGATATTTTCACCGAAGACTGTGAAAGAGTTTCGTGTGGTGCCATGGGCGACGCCGTGGTCGCAGCGCTGTAAGTTGGCAAATTAAGATAATTTTTTACGTAGCTGTTTTGCATTGGGCGCGACTGTGCCGGTGAGTGCCCGCTTAAGCGGTGCCACAGCGAGCAGCTACTCAATCCATTGTTTTGGAGGTTAAGATGAAAGTAGGTTTTGTTGGATGGCGCGGCATGGTTGGTTCGGTATTGATGGGACGCATGCGCGAAGAGAACGATTTTGCCAATATTGAGCCGGTATTTTTCACCACATCAAATGTTGGCGGACAAGCCCCCGATGTCGGCAAAGCGACCCCCGCTTTGCAAGATGCCCATGCGATTGATGTGTTAAAAGAAATGGACGCCATTATTTCCTGCCAAGGCGGAGACTATACCTCTAAAGTTTTTCAGCCACTGCGCGACGCCGGCTGGAAAGGCTACTGGATTGATGCCGCCTCGAGTTTGCGCATGGTCGACGATGCCATCATCGTGTTAGACCCCGTTAATAAAGGCGCGATTAAAAAAGGGCTAGAAGACGGCGTCAAAAACTATATCGGTGGTAACTGTACTGTGAGCCTAATGTTGATGGGGCTTGGCGGTTTGTTCCAAGAAGGGCTTGTTGAGTGGGCGAGTTCAATGACCTATCAGGCAGCAAGTGGCGCTGGCGCGCAAAATATGCGCGAGCTGATCAGTCAAATGGGCGCTATCCATGCCAATGTTGCTGATAAACTGGCAGATCCTGCCAGCGCGATTTTGGATATCGATAGTGCGGTTGCGGCAACGATGCGCAGTGGCGAGTTTCCCACCGATAACTTTGGCGCGCCTTTAGCCGGTAGTTTACTGCCTTATATTGATAAAGAGTGGGACAAAGGGCAAAGCAAAGAAGAGTGGAAAGGCGGTGCCGAGACCAATAAAATCCTAGGTTCCAGCGGCAACCCTGTGCACATTGATGGTTTGTGTGTTCGCATCGGCGCCATGCGCTGTCACAGCCAGGCATTAACGATCAAACTGAAAAGAGACGTGCCCATGAGCGACATTGAAAGCTTGCTGGAAAACGCCAACGATTGGTCAAAAGTTGTCCCCAATGAGCGCGAAGTGACGCTGGCGGAGTTAACCCCCACCAAAGTCACGGGCACCTTGAGTGTGCCGGTTGGCCGGTTGCGCAAAATGCACATGGGACCCGAGTACTTGAGTGCCTTTACGGTGGGCGACCAATTGTTGTGGGGCGCCGCCGAGCCATTGCGTCGCATGTTGAATATCTTGCAAGAAGGTTAACGGCAATACCTTATTTAAGTAACGTGATGCGGCGTTATTGTCAGGCTTGTTCTAGTCTGTACAATAGCGTCGTTCTTAAGTAAGGAGATGTGAAAAAACGTCACTTTTCTCCACACTTTGCCAAAAAAACGACTATAACAATGGCATAAACTAACTCTAGGTGACGATCTATATAGTCATCTGGGACATAAAGTTGAAAAAAGCCTGTTTATCCTGAATACTTAGGCGGTTGTCAGCGACACGTTGACACAGCTTACTATGCCATTTGGCGTAAGCTGTATTCGAAGATGTCTCCTCGCGTACAGGGACAAGAACCGGTTAGCCACCCGATAAAAAACAACAAGGGTTATCCTATGGGTTTACGCACTCGAGCAATATTACTAGGCGTTGCTTCTTACTTGGCCTCACCACTCGGTTTGGCACTGGGCCTCGGCGAGATCAAAATGAACTCGCTACTCAATCAGCCGCTTGAAGCCGAGATTCAACTGCTGCAAACGCGGGAGCTTTCCGCGCAAGAGATTCTAGTGGGTTTGGGAACTCGTGAGGACTTTGAGCGCGTTGGCGTAGAGCGCCCCTTTTTCCTGAACGACTTAAAATTCACCGTTGACATGAACAGCCCAAACGGGCCAGTTATTCGGGTGAAGTCTAATCGCCTTGTGAAGGAACCCTTCCTGAATTTTATCGTGCAGGCGCAATGGCCAAGCGGCAAACTACTGCGTGAGTACACTGTACTGCTCGATTTGCCCGTGTTTACTAAAGAGCCCGCCCGTGCTGTGCAGGCGCCCCAAGCTCAGCAGCCTGTAGCACCTCGCCAGCCCGCAACTCAGGCGCCGGCGCCGCGACAAGCTGCACGCCAATCATCGGGTTTTGATGGTGATAGCTACGGCCCGGTATCGTCAACCGATACGCTGTGGGGAATTGCGTCAAAGGCGAAGCCCGGCAGTGATGTTAGCGTTCAGCAAACCATGTTGGCTATTCAACGCTTAAACCCGAACGCCTTTATTAATAACAATATTAATTTGCTCAAGCGTGGCGCCGTGTTGCGTTTACCGACCGAGAGTGACATCACCGAGTTTGACCCCAATCAAGCCAAGCGTGAGGTCGCCTCGCAAAACCGCAACATCAAAGCTCAGCCCGCAGCACAAATTGATGCTACCCGCAGTAATGTTGATCGCGGTGCGGCGGCCGAGCAAGTGCAGGGCCGCGTAAAATTGACGTCAGCGTCGGATATTACCGGCAGTAAGTCGGGCAGTGGCAGCGGTGAAGGTGAGCAAGATGCACAAACCTTGCGCACGCAGCTGCTTTCCACTCAGGAAGAGCTCGCCGCCACGAAGCGCGAAAACGAAGACTTGAACGCCCGCGTGTTGGCGATGGACGAGCAAGTCAAAACCATGGAAAAGCTGCTCGATGTCGCCAATGCCGATATGCGCAAGCTTGAGCTGGCACTGCAAGAACAGCAAAAACAGGAAGCAGCCGCTGAGGCTGCAAATGCAGCGCTCGACGACACTGTGGCACAAGGTGATACAGCAGGTACCGAGACAGCAACGACCGATGCGGTCGATGAGTCGCAAGCGAATGTGACCGAAAGCACAGCTACTGAGCCAGCGCCCAAGCCTGCAGTAGAAGCCAAGCCCGAGCCGGCAAAAACGCCGCAAAGCCCCGTTGTGGCGAAAAAGTCTTTCATGGATATCATCATGGAAAACTTGATTTACATCGGTGGTGTTGTGGTGCTGCTGATCGGCGGTTTGGTTTACTTCCTGCTAACACGCAATAACGACTTTGATGATGACGATTTTGACTACGACGACGATGTCGATAGCAATGAAGACCCCATCGCAGCCGCCAACTTGCAAGAGCGTTCTGACGACGATGCGACCGTTGCTCAATTTGATGATAACGACGATACGCGCTTGGAAAGCGAGGTTGAAGGCGACACGCAAGTCACCCTCGACAGCCTAGGGTCGCAGTTGTTGGGCAACTCGGGCCGCGATGCGTTGGATGTTGTAGACAGCCATATTGCGCTCGGTGAGTACGATGAAGCATTGCGTGCCTTAGATGCAGCCACTGAAGCCGACCCATCGGAAGTTCACTTAAAGCGCTTAGAGATTTTTGCCAAGCAAGATAACCTCGAGGCCTTTGATAGTCAGTTCGCCGCCTTTGAAGAAAGCGCAACCCCAGAGCAGGTTCAGCGCGCGCAAGGTTTGCGCGGATTGATAAGTGCTGCGGTATTAGGTGCGGGCGTGGCGGCATTAGACCAAGAGTCTGAGCCTGACTTTGACGAGCTCGATACAACGCTTCAGTTCGATGCGGTCAGTCAGGCAGATATTGATGCGGCAGCTGACGAAAATACCGTGCTAGATTTTGGCAGCGAAGCTTCTCAAAGCGCAGACGACGATAGAACCGTTTTAGATCGTGATATCGAAGAGCTTTCGCTTGATGACCTTGACGCGACTTTAGAGTTAGAACTTGACGGTGACGACGAGGACGGTGACTTAGAGGCTGATTTGGAAGCCTTGGCGTCAGGCTCCGAGCCATCGGAAGAGGGCGTCAGCGATGATTTAGACTTTGCTGCCTTGAGTGGTGATACCGAGCTGGAAACATCGCAAGAGCTAGACTTTAACCTTGACGATGCAGAATTAGGTGATGATCTAGAGTCCGAGCCAAGTACAGGCGAGGAACCAGAGCTCACATTAGATTTAGATGAGGATGGTAACGAAGGCGCATCCGATGATGATTTGGGCATCGAGCTGCGTGAAAGCGGTAATATCGAAGAAGATGACGATGAGCTCGATCTATCGAATCTATCGGAGCCGTCTGACTCGCTAGGCGCATCAGAGCTTAGTGCGGATGACGACGAAGCGCTCGCCTTGGGTGATGATTTGAGTTTGGGTGATGACCTATCCCTAGATGATCTGGACGACGCCCTCTCACTGGATGATACAACGGCACCTGAGGCAGATAAGGCTGAAGACGAGGCTAAAGATGCGCTTGATGATGTTGATGAGCTTGATGTTGACCTTGATTCTCTAGATCAAGATCTTGACCAGTTAGCCTCGGATTTCGACGGAGACTTTGCCGAGCTTGATAACACCTTAGGTGGTGATGACGCCGATGATCTAACCACCGTTGAGCCAGACTCGTTAACAGAGACGTCTGATGCGTTGGATTTAGACGTTGCAGAAAAAGCGCCGGAATCCTCCGCTAAGGCTTCGAGTGCCGGTGATGTTGAGTTGCCCGCGTTTGATCCCGACTCCGATGACGATAGCGAGCCGAGCTTTCTTGGCGATAGCGACGAGGTCGCAACCAAGATTGATTTACTGAGAGTTTTCGTCGACATGGGTGACACCGAGTCAGCATTAAATACACTCGAAGAAATCCGCGAAGAGGGCAACGACAGCCAGAAACAAGAAGCCGAGTCGCTGTTTGCTGAACTGGGATAATTGAGCGCTCGCGGTGTAATTCTATAAAATCTAAGGCCCCGCTCTTGTTAACCGAGAGCGGGGCTTTTTTTCGTACTTAAAAAAGTAAGAGAGCAGCAAAAATGTGGCAATATCGACGCAATGCGGAAATTCGAGACTTAGCTGATTGGCCAGAAGGCATGCACCGCATTGCACTCGCCGTCGAGTATGTAGGCACGGCGTATCAGGGCTTTCAGCGACAGGTATCGGCCAAAGTAACGGTACAGGGCGAGCTCGAAAAAGCGCTCAGTAAAATTGCCAATGAAGCCATTACTTTACAGTGTGCTGGCCGCACTGACGCTGGCGTGCACGCAACTCGGCAGATTGTTCATTTTGATACCTTGGCGGCCAGGCCAATGAAGGCTTGGCGAGAAGGTACTAATACAAAACTGCCCGACACTATTCGCATTCATTGGGCGGGCAATGTTAGCCCGCTCTTCCATGCGCGGTTTTCAGCGAGGGCACGCACCTACCGGTACGTCATCGCCTCCAGTGATGTACGCCCTGCGTTAATGCGCGATCAGGTGAGTTGGACAAAATACGCCCTCGATAGAGACATGATGCAGCAGGGTGCCAATTATCTTGTGGGCGAGCATGACTTTTCGTCCTTCCGTGCGCGACTTTGCCAAGCATCGTCGCCGGTGCGCTGTATTCGCCATATTCGCTTTGTGCAATGCGGTGCGTTTATTGTGATGGAAATTAAGGCCACGGCGTTTTTGTACAATATGGTGCGCAATATCGTCGGCTCGTTGCTCGAAGTCGGCCGTGGTGTCAAACCGCCCGAATGGATTGCGCAGGTGCTCGACGCAAAAGATCGCTGCGCCGCGGGAACGACAGCGTCACCTAGGGGCCTATATTTTGTGGGGGTTGATTATCCAGGCTTTGATAAGATCCCATCCGCGGCGTCGGGGCCGGAATTCGTAGCGCCTTGGTTTGACGATGTTAACAGGATTAAATAGAAAGCGTGAACGGCCAGATATGACAAAACAATAGATGCTAGGGTTTTAAAGAGAGGGCGCCCTGAGGCGCCACTGGTGGCGCCTCAGGACAGTAATGCCTTTAGTAATATACGGATACAAAAAATTGTATAACGTTGGCGGTAAGCTCGTAGAAAGGTTCTTCACCGGGCGCATAGGCGGGATCGTCGCCCATGCTTTTTCTCGCGTCGCGGAAGTTTTTGTAGTCAAAGCGCATATGGTCAACCTGAAGGCTTATTGTGGTGCGATCAATATAGCTAGACCACTTTCTCGGCACTTCGTAATAGACTCCGATACCCAGCGAGAGCGAGTCAAATTCGCTCATTTCTTTGTCGCGTGCGATAAACGTTTTTTCTGAATCTTGGAAGGAGAAAAGGTCCGAATAAAAATCTGCCTGGGTTTGGCCGTAGCTGCGCACGTTGGCTTGTAAGGTCCAGCCTTTTTGGTAGGGTTGGATATAACGAAGCTCTATATTGCTGGCTTCGATCCCCCAATTGTCAGAAAAGGTTCTTATTTCGCCCTTTATTGAGGCGCGATACGGTAAGTAATAGGCTGACCGGATCGCGACTGCATCGCTATTGCGGGTGTTGGGGTAGCGCTCGGTGGTGTATACCGCTGAACCAGAGTCGGTGCCACTTAAATAGCGCGCAGAGCGATAAGGGTTGTTGAGGTAACCTGCATCGGAGACTGCCTCAAAGCTCAAACCCATCATCCATCTGGGCGACAGGACTTGATCGAGGCTAACGCGGTATTTTCGATGGCTCGCTTGCTCTTCGAAGCTTTCATCGGTGACCTTGCGCACGGTATCGTCACCCTGGGAGTAACCCATCGAAAGCGTTGTCATGTCGCCGAAAAATTCTTGGCTGATATCAAAACTCACAGTGCTTGCTTCGTAGTCGTTTTCACTGGACTGTGTTGCACTGAAGGAGATCGACGATTTATCGTAGAGATATTCTGCGCCCACGCTATATTCGGTGCGCTCTTCCTCGTATTCGCTCGCACCAGAGGTGATAACGTCAATCGAGGCACTGGTTATCTGGTCAACATAGTAGTTGCCGTAAACAGAAACCTTGTCTTTGATATTTTTTCTGATCAGTACTGAAGGGCCGGTAATTTGGATGCCGCCGCCGTCGTAGCTGTGATACATAACATCGGCACGTTCCTCGGGTAACGTGGCCGCATAGGCGCTGTGGCCAATAAAATTACTGATAGCCAATAAAAAACAAAGTAGTAATGGCAAGTATTTCCTGTGGTTAATTGCACCCACATCCGCCCCCTGAACTCCCATCAGCGCCTCGTCCGGCTTCGCGCGCTTCATAAACGTGACCCATGTAGCGCGACGAAACCGGGTCTTTCTCGAACGACATGATCGGGTCGGCGAGATACCCTCTTTGGTACGGCTTAACCCAAGGTTGCGGGCTAGCGCAACCGGTTAGGGTCAAAAATAGTCCAAGTATTGCAGCGGATTTAGGCATGTAACGATCTATCGCTCACTATTTAGCTAACAATTTTTTGATTTGTGCGATGTAGTCGTCTTCTTCGCCGGGCTTGTAACCTTTGTGGAGGTACGCCAAGTTGCCGTCTTTATCGACGAAATAAGATGATGGCATTGCCTCAACGCCGAATTCTTCGGTTGCGGTGTTATCGCTGTCGTCCAAAATGGGGAAGGTTACGGTTGTTTCTCTTAAAAATTTATCGCGGTCTTCCGCTTCGGCATCGACATTCACACCCAGCAGCACAAAGCCGGCGTCCTTGTAGTCGTTGTACATTTTTTCCAATAACGGCATCTCTTGACGGCAGGGGCCGCACCAAGAAGCCCAAAAGTTGACCATTACCACTTGGCCTTTTAAGTCGGCAAGGCGAATATTTTTGCCTTCAGTCGATTTCAAGGTGACGTCGGGTGCTGGACCAGAGAGCTCTCCCGCATTTACAGTTAGTGCGAGTAGGCTAGCAGCGATAGTCATCAGTAAATGTTTCATGGTATTACCTCCAGTGGGTTTAAAACCCGTTTCTTTAACAATGCATAGTTAAGATTAGAAGAACAGCGTAAGTCCTACATGAGTTTCCAGGTTTTGGATTTCTTTTTCTTTGCCGAAGCGTGCATGTGTCATCAAGTGGTTACGCACATCCCAATGCATTGCAATCCAGTCCGTTAAAAATAATCTCAAACCACCGCCAAAGTTGTAGGTAAAGTAGTCTTCGTCAGCAAAAAGCGTATTGCCCGCACCAAACATCAAATAAAAATTGCTATTAAATGCACGATTGCCGATATACACCTCACCGGGTAGCAGGTTGTAGCCCAAGTTTAAATTGTAGTAGCTCATATCCCGTTGGTCGTCGGTAAGAATGGGCGCTGCACCGCTTAATTGCTCGTAGCTGGTTTCTTGCAGCTTGGAAAAGCCATAGTTAGCCTCTACAAACCAATCCTCAGTAACATGGAACGCTAGGCGCAGTCCATAAACATCATTACTACCAAAGTCTTCAAAAGCCATAACGCCAGCATAAAAGCCAAACTCAAAGTTCTCAGAGTCGATTAGGGCCTCTTTGACTTTGCGTCTTTCAATGTCTGGCTGGACGACGTCGCCCAACAATTTTCCCTGATCCGAGCCTTGAGCCAAAGTGTGCCCGCTCAAAGTCACCCCGCTGACTAGGGCGACTAAAACAATACGCCGAATCCAGCTTTCCATTCTTCTACCTCCTCATTGACGTTGCGTGTGGTCATGATGATATGGTTGTTGTATTCCACCCGCAGCACCAAGTGGTTAGAAGCAGAAAAAACCAAGCCTCCACCAACAGTGAAAATAGGGTCTTCTCTATCTTCCGACTGTACAAGTATTGTGCTTGGGTTGGTCTGAATAACCCCTGAACCCAGTCTAAAGAATGGCGATATTCGCCACGACGGAAAAGGCTGATGCGTTAGGCTCACGGTGGTGAGCTTAAGGTTCGAAAACTCGCCAAATGCTTGCGTGTACTTCAGTTCGCCGTGGATATTGGGCGTAAAATGGTAGGCAATATACGGGGTGTACGCAACGGCACCCTCAAGCGAGCCTGCGGTAAGGCCCGCTTCAAAGCGGTTTTCTGCGCGCTCTCGCCAGCTAGGTGTACTAAAATCTAAGGCGATATTATTGGCGTCGACGGTACCATTCATATGCTCGCGTGCGACCCAACCGGCTTTACCGTCGAGTGTTTCGATGTTAAACCAATCGTTGCGGCGTTTGATAACTAGTATCTTTTCGCCGTGTTCCACCACGTGGAATATCGGATAACCGCGGCCGGCAAAGGTATGAACGTCGATATAAGGCACCGCTACCGTATAGACTTGCGCACCAGCCTCGCGCCAGTGGTCGGGCAGGGGCGCAGCGGCCATTGTTGAGTGCGGCGCTGCCAAGCACAACAGTAACGTCAGGCGTGGAGCCCATATGCGGAGTAAGTTGCTCATTGATTTTAAATACTTAGTCGTTCAAAGGCGCCACAAAGGGGTTATTGTAATACTGACCACCTAAATCAAGCCACTCTGCAATTAAGCGAAGTTCGCTTGGCGACATTATCCCTGTATGAATCGAATCGTTCCCTTCAAATAGTGTGAAAAATGCTTGCGAATCGAAAGCGCTACCGGCGCTTGCGGGGTTAGCATCTCGTTCGCACGTTCGCACGATCGTCTGGCGGATAGAGCCGTCGCTATTGAGTACAAGCTCGCCCGTGTCTGGGTTGATCGTGTCGACAGATTGAGAAGTATACACAGGTCGAGGCTCGCCATCGACTATCTCGAGTGCCAGACGGGTGCGCAACAATTGGCGGTAAGAAGCAAACACATCTTCGGAGCGGTTTTGGTTGCAGCCTTGGTCCTGAGAAAGTGCTTCGGGGTCGGCTTCGCCGGGCACGCCGATAGCCCGCATCTCGCGGGTTAAATATAGACTGGCCGCGGGTGCAAGGGGCATGCCGTCGACACTTTGGTTGTTCTCGCTGTGGCAGCTGACGCAGGTGTTATCTTGGACGACGATATTGGTGGTGACGCCCATAATGTCTTGATCCTCACAGGCACGGCGATCTCGCTCCCACAGAGGTTGAATATGTTCTTCGTAGTTGATGGTAATTCTGCAGGTACTATCCCACGAAGGCTGTGCAAATGGTGACGGGTTGGCGCTACTGCTGCAAAGCGTTGGGCGAACCCATGCGATAGGGTCTAGTGGAGTTGCGCAATTGTTGTCGAATGGGGGGAGTTCGCTAGCGTCGTTGGGTGCTATGTTTTCGTAAGCGAGGGCAATGTCTGGCTCGATATTGCTGGGGTTTTGCGTCCAAATATCGCGGTAAAGCATATCTATACTTGGCGTCCGGGCGCCATTTTTAGCCGCAAAATATTCCCCCATTGATTGCCCGGTTTGTGGATCGCCAACGGGCATATTGTTCTGGTCGACTAGGGTGATACCAATAAACGGTGCGCCCAAATAGGCCGACTCAGCTTGTGCGTCTCGGCGGCTGTGAGGCTGCAGGCTGTCGTTTTCGTGGCAGCTTACGCATTCAAAGTGCTCACCTGCTTGGAAGCTCAGCCAATTTTTGTGTAGTGCATTGGGCAAGCGCTTGCCCGTACCATCAACTAGATTAAAGGAAACGGGCATGCTCGCGGGCACCTTAAACTTTGCCGAACCGTCGGGCTCGATGGGTACATACCCGAGTATGTCGCGCATAAAGTCGCCGCCGTTGTCACCAAAGGCAATGTTGCGGTCAAAGTCTAACTCGTCTTCACTGGGAATGGGCACGGCTTTAACGACGCGAATAAATCGCTCGGGGCGTTGCTCACGGTTTGTGATGTGGGGCATGGGCGCAACGTTTAGGCGCATTGTGCCGTCGAGATCATAAATATTGCGAATATGCACCTGCGCGAGGCCGGCTTCTGCGAGTTCATTATCGAGGTTGCTAATAATATTGTCGCTAATGGGCTTGGGCGTCAGCGCGACTGCCTCAGTGTAGACCTCGTTGGTCTCAGCAGTAGCCGGTTTCAGCGGTTGTTGCGTGCCTTCGTCTATATTGAGCACCCAAAGGCCAAAGGTCGGGGCGGCCGGTGCGATATTCGCGTTGGCTAGAAATGCATCGGTGCATGGGTAGACCTGGCCTTCGTCAAGCGCGTTAATGAGGCAGGGGCTCCAGCTAACCAATAAGCGATTGGTGCCATCGTTTAACGGGAATGCCGAGTTATAAAGCCCACCGAAAGAGTACACATCGGGGTTGTCCTCAGTAATATTGACGGGGATCGGCGATAGTGACTGCTGAGGGCTGCCGCTGCCTGGGTTTTGCGGATTGGGTTGATTCAGGTCGGTAAAACCGTTGGTGTCGACCACCACAATATCGCCGCCCCAGTTGCGGCTTTGGCGGTTGCGAAAGTTAATTAACAACTCGCCATCGGCTATTTCACGGGCATTCCAAAAGGTGGCCTCGCTGCCGTTCGGTCCCGTGGTTTGGCTGTTATAGCCATAAAGCTTCTGGAGGTCGGAACCATCGGGTTTGATACTGTAAAAACTGATTTGATCATGGTCTAGCATGTTGTCCCAGCGCAAAAATGCGATGCGACCATTGCTTAATACGGTTGGCTGTAAATCGTGGCTAGCGTTAAAGGTGAGTTGCTCAATTTCACCACTATTGGGCGAGTAAATGTGTAGGTTAAACGTGGGGTTTTCGCCGTCCTCGTCGAGCCCAAGATACTGCGGCTTGCCTTCGTCTAACAGTATGGCCTTAGCGCGCTTTTGGCGGCTCGAGCTAAAAACAATGCGACCATCCGGCAGGTAGGTAGGAGACACATCCTCACCTTGCTCGGCGACGAAGCTCTGATCAATCAGTGGCGCGGCCATCCCCGTCGCCACACTGTACTCCCAAAGGTTCCACGTGGGCTGCACCGCGTCGTCATCGGGGTTGGCGGGCCCGCGTAGCGCGAAAACCAGTTTGTCGCCTTTGGGCGAAACGTCGAGGTCTTTAATATCGATTTGTGCGGGCACTAAATTGCTATCGGCGTCGTCTGGATCTTCGGGCTGGTCGGCAAACAGCCCAGACGTAACGTCTTGCTCGGGGGCAGAAAACTTGGCGCGGTCTTTAAAGATAAGCCGAGCGCCGGGGTTGAAAGCGCTGGGGTCTAGAATGTTCTGGCTGACAATGGCGTCTTGTGCGTCGGGGTCGCTATCGATGGGCAGGGTGCGTGCTATAAAAGCGATGGGAATGTCGACTACGACGGGGTCGGGCTGTTGTCCTTTTCCTGGGCCTGTGCCATTGCTGACGTCGCATCCGCTTCCTAATCCCAGAGCCAATGACATTGGCGAAATGAAAGCGACCTTGCGAAGAAAGTGAAACATGAGCTTCTCGTTATCTGCGGTTTACGTCAATTGCCGACATTTTAGCGTCAATGCTAAGCGGCGATCCTTTCCCTAGTGAATACGTTATCCATAGAGGTTCTAAAAACGTCGCCATTGTACCTGTTTGGAACTCAATCCGAGAGTCATTAATAAGCAAATTTCCAGCCTTTCTGCCGATATCTCAACTTATCTGTGCTCTGCGTCTATTTTTGGCGCCGAAATAATCTTACTCCGAGCACTTCGTCGTGCCATGGAACAAAAGCTGCTGTTAGGGGAATGCCGGGGACTCGGGTGTACTAAACTCGAGTGAGGTCGGTTGCATTCACACGATGGTTAGGTAGGGCGTATGTTCAAACAATTTCGAGGTCGCGGGGCTCGCCTTCGCGAGGCTATAACAAAAGTTGCGCTGATCGGCTTGCTCGGCGTGCCTTGCTCGATGGCGCACGCGGGGCCACTTGAGCAGGCCAAGCGACTGCACGAGCGCTTAACCGGCGTCCCCCCTGATGCTAATGGCGATGCTCTGGCTCAAATGCAGCAATACATCGCAAACGACAATGCGCGTGCCGCGGCCTACCTCGCGATGGATAATGACCACTTTTACGATGTCACCTTAGTTAACTGGGCGGCTCCTTGGACTAATCGCGATGGCAATGTGTTTGTCGACTTTAACGACTACATCGCCACCGTTGTTGGTATGGTTCGCGATGAGGCGGACTTCCGAGGCGTTTTATTTGACGATGTCATCTACGTTGGGCGCGCCGTTTCGCCGGCTTACAACAACAGCGACAACGCCCACTACGAGGCTATTGCCGAGCGTGCGCTGCCACTGCAAACAACGCTAGAGCGGCGCGTGCAATCGCAAATTACGGGGCTGCCCTCTGAGGCTACCGCCGGCGTTTTAACGACACGAGCGGCCTCGCAAGCTTTTTTCAAAGCGGGTACTAATCGGGCACAGCTGCGTTTCACCTTGATGAATCACTTGTGTCGAGACTTAGAGCAGCTCCACGACGTTACCCGCCCGCCAGATCGAATACGGCAGGATGTGTCCCGCTCGCCCGGCGGAGACTCACGCGCTTTTTTAAACGGCTGCATGGGTTGCCACAATGGCATGGACCCATTGGCACAGGCTTTTGCCTACTACAACTATAATTACGATCCCGATAACGATCCAGACGGGCTCAATGGTTTTTTAGAATACAACCAGCCGGATGAGCTAGATCCTGTGACGGGAACCCGAGTACAGGAAAAATACCTTATTAATAGCACTACCTTTAAGCTGGGCTTTGTTACCCCAGACGATAAGTGGGACAACTATTGGCGTGCCGGTGCCAATGCAAATCTTGGCTGGGACCTAACCTTACCCAGTGGTGGACATGGCGCTAAGTCGATGGCTCGGGAATTGGCCTACAGTGATGCTTTTGCAAGCTGTCAGGCGACTAAAGCGTTTAAGGCAATGTGCTTTCGCGAGCCACAAACCTCCGATGATCGCACCCATATCACCGCGATGGTTAGCAACTTTCAAACGGCAAACTACAGTGCTAAATCGTTGTTTGCGGATGCCGCTGTTTATTGTATGGGGGGGGATAACTAATGACGATGTACAAACAGCCCCCTCGATTATTGATTATCGTATTGGTCTTGCTGCTTGCGACAATTTCTGGCTGCAGTGACGATAGCGCACCGGTCAACCACAGCAATCCGCCGCCACCGGTGGTTAAAGATGGCGACATCATTGAGTACAAAGGCCCAAATCCTACCTCAGCCGATGTACAGCGCTTTTTAGTCAATGTATGGAGTAATCTCGCCACACAAGAACGCTGTGGTGCTTGTCATGCCGAAGGCGGGCAGGCGCCTCAATTTGCTCGCCGAGATGATATAGACGCGGCTTACTCGCAAGCTTTAACCATTGTTGACCTTCAGGCACCGTCGCAATCGCGAATGGTGACTAAATTAGCGGCCGGCCACAATTGTTGGCGAGAGGAGGCCTCGGTGTGTGCCGATACCTTAACAACATGGCTCGAAGCTTGGGCTAGCGCAGCGGGTGTTGAAGGCAATGTGATTGTACTGACGCCGCCAGAGGTGAAGGTTGCTGGCAGTAGCTTGGCGTTCCCAGAGGACAGCACCGAATTTGCTGAACATGTTCACACGCCCTATTTGCTTGAGCATTGTGCAGATTGCCACTCCCCCTCCGGCAGTACGCCGCAGCAACCGTATTTTGCCGACAAGTCTGTCGAGGCGGCCTATGAGGCAGCTAAGAGCAAGCTAAACTTGAGCGCCCCCAGTCGCTCACGCATGGTGGTGCGCCTGCGCGAGGAATCGCACAACTGCTGGACGGCTAATTGCGATGCCGATGCCGATGCCTTAGCAGCGGCTATCGCCGCGTTTGCGGGCAACCTTGAGCCCACCGAGATCGACGATGCCTTAGTGACAAGTAACGCCCTTCAGCTGGGCCCCGATGGCTTGGTGGCCAGTGCCGGCGGGCGCATAGAGCCGAATGTCATTGCTAAATACGAATTCAAAACCGGCAGAGGTCAATGGGCGTTTGACACCTCCGGTCAGGACCCTGCGTTAGATTTGCAGCTTAGAGGGGACGTGGACTGGCTCGACGGTGGCGTCTGGGGGCTGCGGTTTTTAGGTGGTCGAGCGCAAGCGCCGACGGCGGCAAGTGCTAAATTGCACAAGCAAATAACATTTACCGGCGAATACACGATTGAAGCCTGGGTCGCAGCGGCAAATGTCACCCAGGAAGGGCCCGCTCGCATTGTCAGTTATTCCGGTGGTGATTTGTCGCGCAATTTCACCTTGGGTCAAACCTTGTATAACTACGACTTTTTAAATCGAACCACCGATACCGACCTTAACGCCGACCCTCGGTTGTCGACGCCAGATGCGGACGAAGCGTTGCAAGCGACGCTCCAGCATGTAGTGGCGACATTTAACATTTTGGATGGTCGACGAATCTACGTGAACGGAAATTTGGCCGCCTCCGATGACGTTGACATGCTAGGCGAGGGTAGCCTTAACAATTGGGATGACACCTTTGCGTTGGTGTTGGGTGCCGAAACCTCGGCGATGTACCCATGGCTCGGCACCCTGCGGTTTCTTGCGATTCATAATCGCGCCCTGGCGGCGCAAGATGTAAAAGCCAACTACGAGGTAGGGGTTGGCGAAAAGTTTTACCTGCTCTTTCGGGTAACGGACTCTCTCGAGGCGGACGCCATCCCTCAGGGTACCGATGCTTATATTGTGTTTGAGGTTGAACCCTTTGATAGCTATAGCTATTTATTTGCCAATCCATTCTTTTATTTACTCGATCCAAATAAAACATCGGAGTCGGCGCCGCCGGTGCCACTTACGGATATCGCTTTGTCGGGCATTCGCATCGGCATTAATGGCCGTGAGGCGCCGATGGGGCAGGCCTTTGCAAATGTCTCCGTCACTGTATCGGCTTCTAATTACGTGGCCGGTGAGGGTTTACCTTTGTCGTCGGTGGGCGCTTTGATTCCCATTGAGCAAGGTAAAGAAGCTGACGAGTTCTTTTTAACCTTCGACCGCCTCGGTAGTGCAAGTTATAGCCGGCCTGCCGAATTTAGGCCACCCGTTGCGGTGCCAGAAGCAACCAGCGAGGCGGGGCGTGCGGCCGACATAGGCATCAAAACCTTTGCAGAAGTGAACGCCAGTCTCGCTTTGATGACCGGTGTGCCAATTACCCATCCCGCCGTTCGGGAGACCTATCGCAAAGTGGAGCAGCAATTACCCGTTGACGAAAACATCGAAGGCTTTTTACCGGCCCACCACATGGGGATTACCCAGCTATCGGTGGCTTACTGCAATGCCTTAGTGGCCGATGCTTCGTTAAGGTCAAACGCATTTGACGGGTTTGATTTTGACGCAGCGCCGAGCCAAGCGTTTATGCCCGCTGGCCGAGCAATGATTGTCGATTCGCTGGCAAACGTGCTTGTGCTTACAACACCAGCGGGCGCGCAGGTTGAGTCGGGGCCGTCAAAGGCGATGTTGGCTCAGCGGCTAGATGCCTTAATCGATCAAATGGTGTCCTGCGGTACAAATTGCCCTGCGGGTACTACTCAAACAACCGTTACCGCCGTATGCGCCGCAGCGCTTGGCAGTGCTGCTATGTTAGTGCAGTAGGAGATTTATATGAAACAACGATCTTTCGAACTCGATCAGGCGTTGGCGCACCCCGACCATCACAAGCCGAAAACACGACGCGACTTTATTGCACAAGGATTTGCTGCCGGCGCCGCCAGCGTGCTGGGCGCACCTTGGTTAGCCGCTACTGGCCACGCGGGTTTGTCCGATGACGTGCTCAATGGCGCAAATGGCGCCAATTGTCAGCTGGCTTATGGCGGCGCCAATAAAATCCCTTTTATTTGTTTCGATTTAGCGGGCGGCGCGAATATTGCCGGATCCAATGTTTTAGTGGGTGGGCCCGGTGGTCAGCGAGATTTCCTGAGTACCGCGGGCTACTCCAAGCAGGGGTTGCCCGGTGATATGGCGCCTTCGGTGGTTAACCCTGCTACCGATACCAACGACTTTGTGAATGAAGCGCTCGGGCTGGCCTTTCATGCTGATTCTCAGTTTTTAGCGGGCATTATGGAGAAAACATCCGAAGCGACCCGCGCGCATATCAATGGCGCAGTGATTGCCGCACGCAGTGAAAACGACACGGGCAACAACCCCCACAACCCCATGTACGGGATATACAAAGCGGGAGCCGCTGGAGCACTGCTGCCCCTGTGCGGTTCGGCGAGCAGCGTGTCGGGCGGAAACTCCTTGGCGCCGGCCAGCATGATTGACCCGTCGGCGCGGCCGACCAAGGTCGATCGCCCCACCGATGTGACCGGCCTAGTGGATACCGGCGGGTTGGTTGGGCTGCTGTCTAAGGATGATACCGTCGCGGTCATGGAGGCAATGTACCGCATTAGCAACGATAAGCTCAGTGCCGTTGAGACTCAGCGGGTGCGCGATGAAATTATCAAAGACCACGTGCGCTGCAGTTACGCCAAAAGCGCCGATATTGTCTCGCAGTTTGGCGGCGTTGACCTCAGCCCGCTGTCGGATGCCGACATTGTGGGGCCGGACGGCATATTTAGTGTCGAAGACATGGCAGATCGCGAGTTTCGAAAAACGGCATCGATTATGAAGCTAGTGCTCGATGGGCCACTTCAATCCGATGGGACCGCCGGTGCGTATGCAGGAGCTGGGACAATCACTATGGGTGGGTACGATTACCACACCGGCGATCGGGCTACGGGTGAAAGCAGAGATTTACGCGCGGGACGCTGTATGGGGGCGGTTTTAGAATATGCCGCGATCAAACAAAAGCCCGTGATGATGTATGTATTTAGTGACGGTTCGGTGTTTTCAAACGGGATGACCGACGAAAGTGAGGGAGGACGCGGTAAGGGCGTGTGGACCGGCGATAATCAACAGACCGCCAGCGCATTCTTTTTGGTTTATAACCCAACCGCTAAGCCGGAGCTTTTAGGGGCCAGCGACGACGAAAAAGCGCGCCGGCAGCAGATTGGATTTATGCGCGCCAGCGGTGACGTCGAAACCTCTTCGAGCCCCGCAGCCAACAATGTCAATTCTCTGGTGGAAACAGTGGTGCTCAATTATATGGCCCTACACGAACGGCAAAATAACTTCGGTTCGCTGTTTGAAAGGCACGGTTTGGGAGATCTTGACGCGATGACCGCTTTTGAGCCGATCGTTTAGCCGCTTTGATTGTTGACTGTGGTAAGTATCTTGCTTTTGTTTTTAATGTTGTTAGGGGTTAGCTGATCGGGAAATTGTAGTGTCAAAAAGATGTATATCATGCTATCTAAAGTGCTGTTCGTCGGAAAGCCATGCAAAAGCGGGCTTTTTTTGAATAAATTGCCGTGCATGTTACACATTATGGTGGCGCGTAAATCAACAATTGGTTAACATTTAACCTCTTTCCTAATTTGTTGATGTGTGAAAAAACTATGAAAGTTGATTTTGAAAGCTTACCAATCTTATTACAAAAAGCGCGCGAATCTGTGGTGCTGACGGCTCGCAATACGCTGAGCGGTTTTGGCTTAACCGAGCAGCAGTGGCGGGTTATCCGAACCACGTACTTAAATGGCGAGCTTAATGCCCAGACGCTAGCATCGCAAAGCGCCATTCTTGGGCCCAGCTTGTCGCGAATATTAAACCGGTTAGAGCTCGATGGCATATTGCTTCGAAAAGTATCTCCGGGCGACCAGAGGGAGTTGGTCATATCCTTGAGTGCAAAAGGCAAGCGCCTTCACCAAAAAGTTCAGCCGAAGGTTCAAGCCAATTACGATGCGCTCAGTAGCAAGATCAGCGGCACCAAGGTGGCTCAGCTCGTTGGCTTGCTCGATGACCTGATTGCTTTGGAACAATAGCCGCCTTTAGTACTTTTGAAATCTAATCACCACGGATGGTGACGACCTCCCTTGTGTGTTTGTCTTCCTCTATGGCGTTGGGTAATCATCCCGTTTGGCGCTTAAATCGCCCGCTTAGTGTGATTGTTGTCACGCTTTGTAAATTATTTCGCTAACCTTAAGTCAGTTGGTCTATATCCAAGTTGCGTGTGAAGTAATCAACAAGCTTGATAACCCATGAGGATACGATAAGTGGCGCTACTCGATTTAAATCTCGCTCAAGCGTTTGAGCCAGACAATGCCGCCAGTGATGGCAGTGGCTCAAACCGAGATTTAGTTTGGGATCTCGATCAATTCAAACAGCAAAAACTGGCTCAGGAGTTTGTCCTCCAGTTTGAAAATCGCATTTGTGTTTATTCCGGCTCGGTCGAGCAAATCTATACGAATTACAATGTTTTTTTTCCGAAAGAAGAAAACCGGAAAATCGTAATTCTGCCCAATCCATTTGCGCACCACGATATTTTCCATCACGTGCCAGAAGAGGCCGTAAAACCGACCGGCTTAATGATTGTGCCGGACTATTACAGTGATAAACACAAGATGATGTTGCGCATACCGCTGCGTAAGGGCGCAGAGCCTTATCGTTTGGTGCCCTTAAAGGCGGGGCTGCGCTTGATCAACGGCCGCCGTCCGCCGGATCAGCCTTTACTTCCCATGTTGGTAAAAGGGGACTTGAGAGAGCTCGATCAGAGCACGCCAAGTTTGCATTTACACTCGATTAATCTCGGCCGAGTGCAAAACTTGTCTGCTATGGAGTTGGCTGGCATAAAGGCGGTAGTGCTGGATAAAATGGATAAGCTTTAAGGCGGAGCAGTCATCGAAACAAGCCAGCAAAAACAAGCGTAACGATTCAGCTGTGTAAACATAAACCGCTTGAATAGGTGCTGGTGGATTACTCTAGACAAAAAAGGGGCTGCCGTTCGTGACCGCAGCCCCTTTTTTATTGCGACTTCTTTATTGCATTGCGACTTCGCGAAACATCACAGATGATGTTTCAAGATAAAGGCTTGCTGGTGCTTAGCCGTTATAGCGATTGAATATCAAGGTTGCGTTGGTGCCGCCAAAGCCAAAGCTGTTGGACATAACGCTATTGAGTTCGGCTTCGCGCATCTTTTGAACAATCGACATGCCTTCGGCTTTTTCGTCGAGCTTTGAAATGTTGGCAGACGCACTGATAAAACCATGCTGCATCATCAGTAAGCTGTAAATGGCCTCTTGTACGCCGGTGGCGCCCAGTGAGTGGCCTGTCAATGATTTGGTGGATGCGGTAGCTGGGATTTTGTCGCCAAAAACTTCTTTAACTGCGCTCAGCTCGGCAACATCACCGACGGGAGTGCTGGTACCGTGTGAGTTGATGTAGTCGATGGGTAGAGTGCTTCCCGTCATGGCCATGCGCATACAGCGGGCGGCGCCTTCGCCGCTAGGGGCAACCATATCGTAGCCGTCGCTCGTTGCGCCGTAGCCGACTAACTCGGCGTAAATAGTCGCGCCACGCGCGAGGGCGTGATCGAGTGACTCAACCACCAAACAGCCGCCACCACCGCCAATCACAAAACCGTCTCGGTCGGCATCGTAGGGGCGCGAGGCCTGCTCGGGAGTGTCATTGTATTTTGTAGATAGCGCGCCCATCGCATCAAACAGGCCGGTAAGGGTCCAATGCTCTTCTTCGCCGCCGCCGGCAAAGACGATATCTTGTTTGCCTAGCTGGATAAGTTCCATTGCGTTGCCAATGCAGTGCGCACTGGTGGCACAAGCCGATGAAATAGAGTAGTTGACCCCCTTAATTTTGAACGGTGTTGCCAGGCAGGCACTGGTTGTACTGCCCATGGTTTGGGTGACGCGGTAGGGGCCTGCGCGTTTGACGCCTTTGCTGCGAATAATGTCGGCGGACTCGACAACGCTGCGCGTAGACGCACCGCCAGAGCCCATAATGATGCCCGAGCGCTCGTTGGAGACTTCTTTTTCCTCGAGCCCTGCGTGGCTAATGGCATTTTGCATTGCAACGTAGGAGAAGCCGGCAGCATCACCCATGAAGCGCAGTTGCTTGCGGTCGATGAACTCGCCTAGGTCAATGTTTGCGGAACCCGATACTTGGCTTCGAAACCCCTGTTCGGCATAGCTTTCGTTAAATCGAATGCCCGATTTGCCTTCTTTCAGTGAGCTCAAAACTGTGTCTAAATCATTGCCAATACAAGACACAACGCCCATACCAGTAATCACAACACGCTTCATAGTAGCCTCTTTAAAATACAATTGAGTCGTTTAGTTAGCAGCGTAAGGCTGCTGGCAAATTTTGTGTCCGTTTTGCTTAAAAGCTATCGGTGTTAGTGAATAGGCCAACGCGCAAGTCTTTCGCGGTGTAAATTTCTTTGCCGTCAACTTCCACAGAGCCGTCTGCAATGCCCATCACAAGTTTGCGCTCAATCACGCGCTTGAGCGTAATGCGGTAAGTCACCTTTTTGGCCGTCGGTAATATTTGCCCCGTAAATTTTACTTCGCCAGAGCCCAGTGCGCGGCCCTTGCCTTGATTGCCTTTCCAAGCTAAAAAGAAGCCGACCAGCTGCCACATGGCATCGAGGCCAAGACAGCCTGGCATAACTGGGTCGCCGGGGAAGTGGCAGCTAAAGAACCAGAGGTCAGGGTTAATGTCGAGTTCGGCTACAATTTCGCCTTTACCGTGCTCGCCTTCGGTAGCGCTGATTTTGGTGATGCGATCTAGCATCAACATATTAGGTACGGGAAGTTGTGCGTTGCCTGGGCCGAAGAGTTCGCCGTGGCCGCACGCTAATAATTCATCGCGCTCGTAAGAGGACTTTGGTTCAAAGGTGTGCATAGGTGGCTCGTATGATGTTTGCAGCTGGGCCTGATTGCTTCTTTTTGGTGCATATCAGGTGGATTGAAAGTTGCCTTATTGTAATAGGCCTGTCACTAAAGGGCTGCCATTCTAACGCCTAAGGCGTACTTGTCCAGCACCAAGCTTTTGCGCAGGTTAAAGGTTATCAATAAGTAGGCCGTTTATTTGCATACGTTACCAAACTACCCTGTGTTATATTCGGCGCACTGCCGAGCAATCAATCGTTAATACTAAGGAAATTATATGATTAAAAAATGCTTATTCCCTGTTGCTGGTTACGGTACGCGTTTCCTGCCTGCGACCAAATCAATGCCCAAAGAAATGCTCCCTGTGGTGAATAAACCGTTGGTGCAATACGGTGTTGAAGAGGCGCTCGAGGCAGGTTTGACGGATATCGGTTTTGTGACCGGACGCGGTAAGCGTGCTATTGCGGACCACTTTGATGTGAGCTATGAGCTCGAGCATCAGATTGCCGGCTCTAGTAAAGAAGAATACCTAAATTCTATTCGTGGCGTTATGGCGAAAGGCGCGTTTTCATTTACCCGTCAGCGCGAAATGCGTGGCTTGGGTGACGCCATTTTAAACGGTCGACGTTTGATTGGTGACGAGGCCTTCGGCGTCGTACTATCCGATGATTTGTGCGTTGCGGATGCTGGCGGTGATGGTGTTTTGGCGCAAATGGTTGCCCTGTACAAGCAGTTTCGCTGCAGCATTGTCGCTATTCAGGAAGTCCCCGAAGAGCATATTCACAAGTTTGGTGTTATTGCAGGGGAAGCCATTAAAGATGGCATATACCAAGTTAGCGATATGGTCGAAAAGCCCTCTAAAGAAGACGCACCAACCAATTTGGCGATTATCGGCCGCTACATCTTGACCCCCGACATCTTCGAAATTATTGAAAAAACACCGCCCGGTAAAAATGGCGAGGTGCAATTGACTGATGCGCTGTTAACCCAAGCCAAGCAAGGTTGCGTGTTGGGCTACAAGTTTAAAGGCTCGCGTTTTGATTGCGGTAGTGTCGAAGGTTTTGTAGAAGCTACAAATTACGTGTATGAAAATATCTATACCAAAGGTTAAGTTGAGTTAATGAAGATTACCTGTTTTAAGGCCTACGATATTCGCGGCCGTGTGCCCGATGAGCTAAACGATGATGTTGCCTATCGGGTTGGTCGTGCCTATGTAGACTTTCTCGGCGCCAAAACCGTTGTGGTTGGGCACGATATCCGTTTGACCAGCGCCTCGTTAACCGATGCGCTGGTTGCTGGTCTAACCGATGGGGGCGCTGATGTTACCCATATTGGCGAGTGCGGCACCGAAGAGGTTTATTTTGCGACCTTTGCGCTGGATGTCGATGGCGGCATTTGTGTAACCGCCAGCCACAATCCGATGGATTACAACGGCATGAAACTCGTGCGCCGGGGCTCGCAGCCAATTTCTGGCGACAGTGGTTTGAATGATATTCGCGCGATGGCCGAAGCTGGCGAATTTAAGGTGGCGACTAAAGGCACGGTGGTTCGCAAAGATATGCGCCCAGCCTATATCGACCACCTACTTACCTACGTCGACACCGGCAAGCTCAAGCCATTAAAAGTGGTGGTTAATGCGGGTAACGGCGGGGCGGGCTTGGTGGTTGATGCCATCGAAAAGCATTTGCCTTTTCAATTCATTAAAATCCACCATACGCCCGACGGCAGCTTCCCCAACGGGATTCCCAACCCCTTGTTACCCGAAAATCAAGGTGTAACAGCGGATGCGGTTCGCGAGCACGGCGCTGATTTGGGTATAGCGTGGGACGGTGATTTTGACCGCTGCTTCTTTTTTGATGAGAAGGGCGAGTTTATGGAAGGCTATTATTTGGTGGGCTTGCTGGCGCAGTCCTTTTTAGCCAAAAATGCCGGCGCTGCGATTGTTCACGATCCGCGCTTAACGTGGAACACCGTCGACTTAGTCGAGGCTTCCGGTGGGCGCGCGGTTCAAAGTAAAACGGGCCACGCGTTTATCAAAGAGCGTATGCGTCTCGAAGATGCGGTGTACGGCGGCGAGATGAGTGCCCATCATTACTTTAAAAAGTTTGCCTATTGCGATAATGGGACGATTCCATGGTTGTTAATTACTGAAATGCTCAGTGAGCGCGGCATTGCATTGTCATCCTTAATTGGTGAGCGCATCGCGGCCTTCCCTTGCAGTGGTGAAATCAATCGCCGGGTCGAGAACACGGCGGAGCTGCTTGAACAAATCGAAGCGAAGTACGCGGGAGAAGCTCAAGCGATTGAGCACGTGGATGGTCTATCCATGAGTTTTGACCGCTGGCGTTTTAATTTGCGAAGCTCAAGCACAGAGCCGCTGTTTCGTTTGAATGTTGAAGCGCGCGGCGATCGCGAGCTAATGGAGCAAAAAACGGCGGAACTGCTCGGGATTATCGATAGTAGCGCTGCTTAGTGTAGCTGTTATCTCGTCGGAAAGCGGAGGCTTAGTTGCTCCGCTTTTTCTGTTTTTGGCGTCGCCTTTTTGTGCCTAATTCGAAGCTTGTTAGCGGTATTCGGCGCCGTTTCACGGCAATTGATTAAAATATCTACTTTTCAGCGCGCGCGTTTTCTGGAATGATGCGCGGCTTTATTTTTGTTAAGGGCTCGCCACTTGCGGGGTCGATCAGCCTTTTCAAGTTGAGGTAAACATGTCTATTCCCGTCAATATCATTATGGGTTCGCGTTCCGACTGGCCAATTATGGAGCGCGCGACCGTACCCTTGAGCGAGCTCGGTATTGAGTTTGAATGCAAGGTGGTGTCTGCCCATCGCACTCCTGAGCGCTTGTTGGAATTCGCCAAGGGCGCCCCAGAGCGCGGCGTCAAAGTGCTGATTGCCGGTGCTGGCGGCGCGGCGCACTTAGCGGGTATGGCGGCGGCTATGACGTGGATTCCGGTGATTGCTGTGCCGATTCCCGCGGGCCGTCTGCAAGGCGTTGATAGTCTGTTGTCTATGGTGCAAATGCCCAAAGGCGTGGCGGTATCAACGCAGGCTATTGGTGAACCCGGTGCCTATAATGCAGGCTTGATGGCGGCGCAGATTTTGGCGCTGTCCGACTCGGAACTGGCCACGCGTTTACAGGCGTGGCGCCAAGCGCAAACCGAAAGCGTGCCTTGGGAGGTTATCGATTAATGCGCATTGCAGTTTTAGGTGTAGGTCAGCTGGCCAGAATGATGGCTCTCGACGGCATCGCAATGGGTGTAGAGTTTTGTTTTTTAAAATCGCCAGGCGAGGATTCGCGCTGCGTTGATCATCTCGGTGATGTCGTTGTTGCTGAACCCAACGTGTCGGCACAGGATCTGTTCGAGCAGTTGGGCTCGCCCGATGTAATGACCACCGAGAAAGAAGGGGTCGATGTCGTTTTTTATGAGCAGTTTGCAAAGCACTGCGCAGTTTACCCGCCCTCGAAAGCCGTGTGGATTAGCCAAAACCGTTTGCGAGAGAAAACGTTTTTGAACGAGCAGGGCGTGCCAACGGCACAATTTGAGCCGGCCAATAGCTTGGCTGAGATTGCCCCGGCCGCCGCAAAGCTTGGTTATCCTGTGATTGTAAAAACACAAGAGAACGGCTACGACGGCAAAGGCCAGTGGTGGTTAGATAGCCCCGAAGACATAGCCGCGATGAAGGGTGCGGCAAACTCGGGGCCCTGGTTGCTTGAAAAGGTTGTGCCGTTTGAATGTGAGGTTTCCGTGGTGGCTGCGCGCTCGCCAAAAGGGCAGGTCGAAGTCTACCCTGCGGCGCAAAATGTTCATCGCAACGGTATTTTGCTGACCAGCGTAGCGCCGGTTGATGTGCTCAGTGACGCACAGTTGAAGCAAGTTAATGGCCATATTACGCGTTTGCTCAATCAGTTGGACTACGTCGGCGTGCTATCGATGGAGTGCTTTGTGACTGCCGAGGGTATTGTGGCGAACGAGTTGGCACCGCGAGTGCACAACAGCGGTCACTGGACGCAAAACGCCGTGCAAGCCGGTCAATTTGAACAGCATGTGCGCGCTGTGCTGGATTTCCCGCTGGCCTCTACAGCACTTAAAGGTGCTGCGGGCATGTTGAATTTGCTTGGCGTAGCTGCCACGCCAGAGCTGGCTTTGCAACCAAACCACCACTGGCACTGGTACGGCAAAGAAATTCGAGCGGGGCGCAAAGTTGGCCATATCAACATTACTGCCGACGATTTGATCACGTTGAAAACGGCCCTCGCGAAGCTCGAACGCGAGATCTACTCTTAATCATTTGTCGGAATTTGATCAATTAGTTTTGACATCCCTATTGCAAATCAATATTATCGCGCGCTTATGTCAGAAGGCACCCCCCAAAAAACTGTTCCGCAGTACATCGAGCCTCGCAAATTTTGCGCGCAGGCCGTGCTATTAAGTGGCGAGATTCCGGCTGACGGGGTCGAGCGGCTGAAAGCGGCAT
>DATBNJ010000046.1:0-3750 GCA_036554385.1 Marinagarivorans sp.
TGAAACGAATATGTACAAAACAGTAAAAATTATTGCTAAGTGCTGCTTTGTTTGCACCACTTAGGCGTCGATTGGAGCGTGCCTTTTGGCGTTCGCAACTAATCAAAACTCTAGGTATTCACTAAGCAGGTCAGTAATCGCATGCAAGGGGAGAGCAGTTACCTATAAAAAAAGGGCCTTAATTCTTCGCAGAATTAAGGCCCTTTGCATTGTTATTTTAAATTAAATTTTACGGGGCTGATTAGGTATCGGCACCACAGTCGGCGGTTGGATTACCGTTAAAGTAGTCGCGCAACCATAACATGGCCGCTTTTTCTGTGCCGTCTGCGGTGATAAGGCCGGAGCGCTCATCGTTGCGCCAAGTTTGCCCTTCGATGTAACCCCAAAGGGTAACGCCTTGAATGCTCGGGTGCTCCCACATAGTGGGGAATAGCGCTTTATAGCGTTCGCACTGGTTTACGCCTTCATCGTCAATATCCAGTTCCGAAATATACAGTGGCACACCAAAGACACTAAAGCGGTCGAGTTCGGCGGCAATTTGCGCGGCCGTTATCGAGTTCCACGATTCAACCCCGTTGATGCTAAAGGCGTGAGTTTGAAAACCAATACCGTCGATTAAACCGCGTTCGTTAAGTAAACCAATCATGGTTTCGTAGTCGGTCGAATTGGTGTTATTACCATTAATCGCATCGTTGATAATGTTGTAATCGTTGATGAGCAGCGTGGCGTGGGGGCAGTATTCACGCGCTTTTTCATAGCTCCAAATTACCCAGTCCCAGCCCGTTTCACCGGCGCCGCCGAGGGCATCGCGAAAAGAGGCAGGGGCATTGGTCGGCTCGTTAACCACATCGATTAAGTGCGCAAAGCCATTGTCGGCCGGTGCATCGTAGCGTTCACAGTAGGCTTGTATCCACTGTTCGACTTCGGCCAATTGCTCTTCGTTGCTCAGTTCGCCAATCCACGCGGGCTCTTGGCTGCCCCACACCAAGGTGTGGCCTTTAAAGGGCATGCCGTTAACTTTGGCATAAGCGTAGGCGCGGTCGAGGTCACCCCAATTCATAAAGTCGCGCGCGCTTTCTACGGCGCCCCATTTACCGGCGTTTTCGGGGGTGACTTGGTTCCATAAGCTACCAAAATCGGCCGGTACGGCGCCGGCAATAATATTGCCGAGAAATTTATCATCACCGGCTGCTAGGCCACCGGTGGCCGTGGGGTCGGGCTCGGGGTAGATAATGCTATTATCGCCTTCGGCCCCTAAAATAACCATATCGTCAACATAGTAAGACGACGTTTCGCCCATAGCTTCTACATAGGCATATACCCCACTCGAGGCGCCCATTGGTGAGTGAATGTAGGAGCCGCTAATTTTCACCCATTCGTCAGAGCTCGCCTCAGCACTGCCCACGCCGGTGTAATTGGCGTTACTTTCATCATCGGTGTAGTTGACGGTTAACGTTAGTGTGTCGATCGCTTCGCCTGGCGCCATTTTTACCCAAACCTCAAAGGTATAGGTTTCGCCGGCAACGAAGTTGCTAAGGTTGATTAAAGGTGCGTTCCAAGCGGCGGTGCGCTCAGATACCAAAATGCTGTAGTCGCCGCAGTGCGCATCAGCGCTTGTTTGCTCGGCGGTGGCGCCTTGTGCAGCCCAAGGGCTGAGCCCGTCTTCGGCACCGCCATTAACGGCTATGTTACCCTCGACGGTTATGCAGGGGTTGGTCATGGCAGATGAAGCCGTGCTGGATAAGCTTGACGTCGAGCTTTCGGCTGTTGATGAGCTCGCTACGACCGATGACTCTGACGAGCTGGATGCATCGGATGACACTGCAGAAGATGTGGACGCAACCGGTGCAACAGAGCTTGTTGTCGCACTACTATTTGAGCTCGGTGTATCGCTGCCGCCGCACGCGCCCAGCGTTAAGCTCATGGCGATCAGGGTTGCAAGCTTGCGACCGCTTCGGTTTAGGCGGTTAAAAGGCATTACCATAGTGTTCTCCGTAGGCTGTAGATTCACACGTTAAAAATTCGGCGCAATGCACACACTGCAGTTATTTCGCCAGTTTAACGGCTAACGGTAGCAGCTGATTGTACGTGGTGCGACAAAAAAGGATGTGTTGCGGGTTATTTATTGCGCTTTTAGGGCGCTATAGTATTAGGGCACTATAACATTAGTTTTTTTGCCAGATGCCAACCCGCAGGCATCCCCGTCAATTATTGCCGGTTGCGCTTGCTAAGTTTGATGTTTTACATGTAATATCTTTTGCAGTATTCAGCACAGTGCGAATACATCATTCGTCAGGGACTTATTTATGAATATTATTTTCGATTATGTTTTGACCTTTCAGTTTGCATTTTTTGTTTTTATTCTTGTTGTGCTCAAATCGTCGATTAAGTTTGTGCCGCAAAACCGCGCATGGATTGTGGAACGTTTTGGCAAGTACCAATCGACGAAGGAAGCTGGGCTTAACTTTATTTTCCCGTTTATCGACAGAGTGGCGGCCGATCGGTCGCTTAAAGAGCAGGCTTATGATATTCCCAGCCAAGCGGCGATCACCAAGGATAATATCTCGCTAACCGTAGATGGCGTTTTGTATTTTCGAGTGCTCGACCCTTATAAGGCGACCTACGGCGTCGAAGATTACACCTTTGCCGTGACCCAGCTCGCGCAAACCACGATGCGCTCGGAGCTGGGTAAAATTGAATTAGATAAAACATTTGAAGACCGCGACGCGTTAAATGCGCAGATTGTTGCGTCTATTAACGATGCCGCCGAAACCTGGGGCGTAGCGGTGCTGCGTTATGAAATAAAGGACATCACGCCACCGGCTTCCATTATGGATGCCATGGAATCGCAAATGCGGGCCGAGCGCGAGCGACGCGCTAAGATTCTCGAGTCCGAAGGAGAGCGACAAGCCGCTATTAATATTGCGGAGGGGCAAAAGCAGGCGCGTGTACTGGCTGCCGAGGCAGAGCGTACCGAGCAAGTCTTTGCGGCTCAGGGCGAAGCGGAGGCGATTAAGGCGGTGGCTGATGCGCAAGCCCAAGCCCTGCAAGTTGTCGGTAATGCGGCGGCGACCGAAGAGGGCCAAAAGGCGGTTCAGCTCGATTTGGCAACTAAAGCCATCGAGGCCAAGCGTGCCATTGCCAAAGAGTCTAGCGTGGTATTGCTTCCCGATAACAGCACCGAAGCATCCAGCATCGTTGCACAAGCAACCAGTATTATTAACACACTCAACGGAGGGCGAGCCTAATGGAGTCGCTGGGTGGTTACATTCCCCAATTGATGGTGACGGTTGGTATAGTTTTGCTGGCCCTCGAAGTGGCGGTACTGGGCTTTTCGACGTTTATTTTGTTTTTTCTGGGGCTGTCATTGGTGATTACCGGTGTGGTGTCCTGGGTGGGTTTAATGCCGGCGACTTGGCCGGTTATTTTGTTATCCAATGCCATTGTGACGACCGTTTTGGCGGGCGTTTTGTGGCGGCCGTTGTTACGGCTTCAACGTGACACCGATAATAAACGCGCAAAAAGTGATTTTGACGGCCATCGCTTTTTTACCCCAGCGGCGGTCGATAAATCGGGCGCCACTCGTTACAGCTTTTCAGGAATCCAGTGGAAGCTTAAAAGTGAAACGCTAATTCCCGAAGGGGTCGAGGTAGAAGTGGTTCAGGCTGATGTAGGGGTGTTGTGGGTAAAGCCCGCGCAAAACGCCCCCCAGCCAGAATAAATAGCAATTGGAACCTCGGATAGGCGGTG